>CBDUVK010000044.1:0-13708 GCA_965370645.1 uncultured bacterium | reverse complement strand
AGATATAAGTATCTTTGTACCTGGTAATATATTTAAATGGGCTCACTTGCACGTTCACCTCGGTTGTTCTATTATCACGAATTTCATAATTCACCGGTAACTTAATGAAATAACTTGGTGGGGTTATCACATCTATCCGGTCAAAGTTCTGGAGTTTTAAATACTCGGAATCGATACCGAACTCAACCTGATCATATGCCGAGGGTGGGAGGTGAGACTCGAACATATTAAATTGTATGTACTGATTATTTTCTCTTTTAATCAGGTTATAATATCGTTCTTGCTGCCTATAGCTTTCGATCTCTGGATAGAGTATACCATAGGTGCTGTCTGCTAATGCTCTTCCCTGATAAATTGATATTATAAAATCATCATCCTCGCCAACCGTAATAGTATCATTTACAATAATTATCACGGTATCTGCCGGATCGGATTGTAGAGTGACGCGAAGAATTCCGGGTTCAGGGGAAGCTTCTATTCCCGTATCACAACGTATAAAAATTAAGATCATAATTAAAGTAAATAGTAATACTATACTTCCTACAACAATTGATCTCATCATGGCCGATTTTTCCTCATGAAATCTTCTTAAAATTATCAACCGGGACTCAGAAATTATCCAAGTCCCGGCTGGTGAACATCCTTATTTCATTAAAATCATCTTCTTTGATTGTACAAAGTTTTTCGTTTGCAGGCGATAGATATAAACACCACTGGCTACAGGATATCCAAAGTCATCCCTGCCGTTCCAGAGAGCCACATGTTTGCCCGCATTGGCTGTGGCATTCAATATGGTCGCTACTTTCCGTCCGAGAATATCAAACACAACCAGTTCAACCTTTTCTGATTTTGCTAACCTAAAGCGAATTTCGGTATTCGGGTTGAATGGATTGGGATAGTTCTGGGATAATTCATAAGTAAGCGCCACATTCTGATAACCATCTTCAATGCCCACCACATTTACCAGATCTAGCTGTCCGGCGGGATAGTTATAAACCAGAATGTTATCAAAATGTCCCTTGAAAAATGGTGGATATACTCCTGGAGTCGGATCGGCTGCTTTTCCGATTCGTAACGGCGCAAATCCCGGCACGACCTCATCGTCAAAACCGACATATTTCTGTTCAAGTGTGTTGTCATTAGCTCCAGCCAATCGGAAGATTGCATAGTAGTTCACTGTATCTCCGGGAGGTGCAGCGCGAACTTCCAACTGCACATGATACCATTGTTCCATATCAATGGAATCTTCGAATGTGATGGTAAACTGGCCATCTGCGCCGGCATACATTCTTCGGGTGTTATTTCCTGCCGGATTAAATCTTACCTGGTAATTATTAGCTGACCAGGAAGCTGCATCCCGGGGACGGTTGAAAATCCGGCAATAATCGCGTGTACCCATTTCTGCCTCGGGGTAAAACCAGAAATCTACAAAGTATTCAGTTGCTGCCAGGAAGGGAGAGTCAATTTCCAATAAACTCGAATCACCTTCCAGGTATACAGAGTAGTTGCCTACTGCTGCACTCGATGAGTGCGTGGGATTTCCATATGTATCGACATCCTGAGCGTAACCACTGGTATCCTGGAAAGCACCGGATCCTTCCTCAAAAGTCAGGGCCAGAGTCTGAGTGTTTTCTTCGTAAACACCAAAACTCAGATAATCCGCATTCTGCCAGCCGGCATTTTGAGGATATTGAAAAATGCGACCATCATTATCTTCTGCTTCCAGGTAGTATTGGATAACACTACCCAGGGGTTGCTGCGGAATTGCTCCAACCATGGAGTCTCCGGAAACAGTTGTCATTGTCACAGGTGTGTATGAAGAACCACCATCGAGTGAATAGAAGAGTTCAGCTCTTGATACACTGGTACTCGGGAACACTGTGAACACATGTGCGCCAACTTCATATTGCGGTACACTCGTTGTCTGATTTGACAACACAGAAACATTAGAGATGACCGGCGGAATAGGATATTCCCGAACAACATCACTGATACGGATTTCATCTACAAATCCATCCAGGAAAGAATCACCGCCACCACCTGCATAACCGATGTGTACTGGCATATTGGTAACTATGGGCGTGGGATTTGCAGCTCCAAAAGAGAGATAATCTGCAGTGGTAAAGGACACTAGCTCAATCTGGCTGGTTGCCGTGTTCCACTTGTTAATAATGGTCATTAATAAATGAGTGTTGGTATCTCTAATGAATGCCATGTGATACCAGGTACCAACTTCCATAACATTGGCAGCAGAGTTAGATTGTGGCCATTGGTCTTCAGAAGCAGCCTGATAGCCACAACTGAACAAACGGGTGGAACCCCACATTTCAACAAAATAATTGGGTCTCCAGAAAACCGCATCCCCGGTTTTAATGACTAACCTGGGTACCCAGCGCCAGTCACTGGAACCGGTGCCAAAGGTAAAGATATTAATCCATCCCTCAATGGTCCAATCTGCGGTCAAATCAAGATATGAGGTATCAGCTACCGTAACGTAGGCTGAGTCACTCTGTGAATCATTATCAATTCGCAAACATTGACCTAAATTGGGTACCGGATTTGCCAGGAAAAAGAAATTACTGGGATTACCATGCGTTACAGCATTTAAGGAATACTGTGAAGCATTGGTATAATCATTGTCGAAATGGAGCAGTAACATGGTGTTGGCATCGGGAGTATAGGGTCCCCCGATTTGACCAAAGGCCAAGCTGGTCCCAAAAAGGAGGAGAAAGAGCATCGTGCTCACCCGCGCCCTTCGAAATCTTAACAAGTAAATCATAATAGACCTCCGAAATTAAATGATTAAAAAGATGAATTAGCAGAGTTCTCAAATTACGAGCACTCTATTTCAAACCTCACTCCCGAATTCGTGCATAAAACGTTTTAGATCGTGATTAGTTTCACCTCCTTTCAAAAACTTTAAAGATTCATGATTTTTTCCTTATAAATTGCGGCTCCTGTGGTAATCTCGGTTATGTAAATTTTTGCGTCTTTATTCATTCTTTGAATAAATTCTTCGGTCATAGCATGCTCAAATCGTTCTAACTGATCGGCCCAAACCAGATTTATAGTGCACCCTCCAAAACCGGCACCCATCATCCGGGCACCGATCACCCCAGGCTGTTTACTGGCAGTATCAACAAGGAAATCCAGCTCCTCACAACTCACTTCATATTCCTCCGTTAAACCGGTGTGAGATTGGTACATTTTCTGGCCAAAACCTTCAAAATTTCCCTCACTCAGATCCTGGCAGCCATCGAGAACCCTCTGGTTTTCCTCAATCACATACTTACATCTGTTGAATACAATCTTATCAAAAACATCACGATGAGCCATGAGCTGTTCAAGAGAAACATCACGCAAACTGGTGACCTCAGGATTAAATTTCTGTAGAATCTCTACCCCCTTCTCGCATTGAGATCGGCGTAAATTATATTCAGAACTCCCCAGCTCTCGTTGTACCTGGCTATCACAGAGAATAATTTTTATTCGCTCACTCTCAAATGGGAAATAGCGATATTCCAGGCTTCGACAATCAAGCTGGAGCACCTGGTTCTCCCTGCCAAAAATATTGATCATTTGATCCATAATTCCGCATTGAACACCAACAAATTCATTTTCCGCTCTCTGAGATAACTTTACCAATTCCATAGGATTAATGTGCAGTTGATTTATTTCATTCAAACCGTAGGCTAACCCTGCCTCCAGGGCAGCTGAAGAAGAGAGACCTGCGCCGATTGGGATATCCCCTCCAAAAACACAATTAAATCCTTTAATCGTATATCCCAGCTTTAATATTTGATCAACCACTCCCAACAGATAATTAGACCATCCTAATTCTGATTTTCTTATTTCCTTAAGGTAAAATTCATAAGATTCTTTTAAATCCGAAGCATAAAGAGAACAGATTTCATCATCCCGCGCAGTTATTGCGAAATAGATAGCTTTGTCGATAGCAGCAGGGAGAACAAAACCCTCATTATAATCAGTATGTTCACCAATAAGGTTCACCCTTCCCGGAGAACGAATGATAAGCGGTGTTTCTTGAAATAATTCACAATATTCTTTTTCAATTTTGAAAACAATTGGATTCATCAGCATTCGGCCCAATTTATTCGACCACTTTATTTCTATTACTTATAAAATAGATTAATCCTACCACGAACATTAAACCACCCCACCAGATTGCCGGATAGGTTTCGGCGAGAACTGTCTGTTGCTGGGCAGGCGAGATCCATTGCATTAATCCAGACAGAAATACCAGACCCCCCATCACAATTAATATTAATCCCACAAAGTACCAGATCGTTTTTAATGCTGGTTTTTTTTCTTCCATTTATAATCCCCTGTTACCAGAAGTATATGTTTAATATTACGAATAAAACAAAAGCGATGATTGCAATGAATAACGGTCTCCTATAAAATGGGAGAGCTTTATCCTCTAGATCTTCAGTCAATCCTTTCACTAAACCCACCAACTCTTTATCCGTTTTGGGTTTGGTAAACATGCTGATCACGATAGTCAGAATAAAACAAATTAACCAGGCCCACCAGGCTCTCCAGAGATTATGACTCATATCGGAGGGATTCTCACTAAAGGTAAGAAGAGCCGGATTAAGCCAGGCGAATTTGATACCAATAAACATATAAAAAGAACTGGCCATACCTACCACCAATCCCCAAAAAGCTCCCGCAGAGGTTGTTCTTTTCCAGAACATACCCAAGAGCATGGTTGCAAAGAGTGGTGCATTAACCCAACTGAAGATAGCCTGTATATAATCCATAATTGTACTAAACTGCATCGCGGCATAAGCGGTAAGAATGCTAAGGAAAACACCGACCACTGTGGTGACCCGGCCGACCCACACCAGGTGATCATCCGTAGCATCTTTCTTAAAGAGAGCCCGATAGATATCATAAGTCCAGACCGTATTAAAAGCGCTCACATTTCCGGCCTGACCTGCCATGAAACCAGCTAAGAGGGCGGTTATACCTAATCCTAAAAGACCCGGAGGAAAATATCGGGCAATCAAAACAGGTAATGCGGTATCATTCCAGGGTTCACCGCTCATGGGATGAAGTAACAACTGAATTTGTCCCATATCCTGCAATTTCCAGGCAACCAGTCCACAAATAACCACAATAAAAGGTAATGCCATTTTAAAAAAGCTGGCATAGATGGGAGTTTTGCGTGCAGCATCAAGATCTTTCGCAGAAAATGCCCTTTGCACCAATAAGAAATCAGTGGTCCAATAACCAAAACTCAAAACAAATCCTAATCCCAATACAATTCCAAGCCAGGTAACCCCCATTTCGTTGGCCGATGCAGACCCGGCAGTGGCCCACAAAGCACTTAATCGATCCGGTAATCCACTCATTATACTGTCTAAACCGCCTAAATCAATAATTCCCAGAATAGAAACCAGGAATAATCCAAACCAGATCAGGAAAAATTGAATAATTTCGGTGAATATGGCAGATAACAAACCACCCATGGTAATGTATACTCCAATCACACAGGCACTTATCCATATACTGAGATTCAGATCCCAACCCAGAACCACATAAAACACCAGTGCCATGAGATATAGATTGATACCGGACATGAGGATTGTCATAATTGCGAAACTAAAAGCATTCAATATGCGAGTTTTTTCATCGAATCGCAGTAACAGGTAACCGGGAATTGAATGTATTTTGGAGCTGTAATAGAACGGCATCATATAGAGACCCAGAAAAAGCATTGCCGGAATAGCCCCAATCCAATAGAAATGTGATACAAACATTCCATATTTCATGGCACCACCGGTCCAACCAAGAATTTCTAATGAACCCAGGTTTGCAGAAACAAAAGCAATACCCGCAACCCAGGCAGAATTTCTCCGTCCGGCTTCAAAAAAATCCTCTTTGGTTCCCATAAATCGTTTCAAATAATATCCGATTCCAATTACAAATACGAAATAAACTGCAATAATCAACCAGTCAAATAATGAAAGATTTAGCGTTTCCATATGCCTCCGTAATTAAACCAAATCCTGATTAGTTTTCGCCCACTCAGGACGCCCACTTTTCAGTTGGATTCTCAAGTACCATTCTTTTTTTGATCTTGCACCAATACTACTGTATTCATTTCTTTTTATGGCTTCACTGAGAGAATCAGGTCTACCACTGGCAGGCTCAAGCGCTATTGTCAAGTGCTTGTTTTCCTGATCAGTTGGCCAACCACCATAACACAACCAGATACCCAGATAAGGATTCTCTTTCGGATCAAAGTGATAAATTAGAGATTCATCAGAAGCTGTAAAATAAACCGCAGCTTCGCCAGATTTTACGGTTTCGGTGAAACATTTTATGGCCTTACCATGATTCTGATCCTTTACAATTGAATAATCAAATTGTGATCCATTAATTGAAATACAGGGCCAATCTATCATATCTCCGTATTTTCCAATTTTTTCATCTGAAGCCCAATTCAGGAAGACTTTTTCAATGTTATCGCGAAAATACAATCTATCACCGGGTTTTACCTGTAAAAGCGGATGAGCAGACCAAAGATAGAAAAATTTTTGATCAGACAAATTTTCTAAATGATAATGAATAATCACTTCATTATCCTTAAGACTGATATGCTTTGCAAAATAATACGGGAATCTGTTGCCATTACAGACCAATAACAGTTCATTGTTCATCAATTTATAATCCCAGGGTATTGACCATAATTCACCATGATCCGGAAAGTATATCTCTCTGTTTTTTGTCGAAAATGGATAGGTAGATGCTGAAATCGTTGGAAAACATTCATCAAAACCGCTAGTATCATACGATTCAAAATTTGCCCCATAGTATGCGTGATGATAATTATTATCCTGATTTTGTGGCTCAAGCAAGAATTGTCTTCCAGTTTTCTTATGCAACAGTCTAATCATTTTTGCGCCGATTTCGGGCAAAAATTCAACCCGCAGGTAATCATTTTCCATAAACAGATGCAGAAAATGATCGATAGTTTCTGTTCCTGTTTTAAGCATGTTCAATCATCTCATAGTCCGGTTCAATTATCAATTTACTACTAAGATGTCCGGTTGAGGATAAATTTTCCCATTAAGTTCTATATCAATCATGGGCCAATTATCTGTCCGGGTAACCACCTCAAAATGATCCTCATACACGATGATGGTATCTTCAATTTTAGCCCCTGTAATGGTCGGATTCCAGGCAAATGCCTGTCGGTTTTGGACAGTTTCTTTCACGCCCGGGTAGATTACATATTCACGATCGTCATAACCAATTGAGCCACCCTGATGATGTTTTTGCCATTCACCTTCGTATCCAACCTCTGCATACCATCCCTTGCATGCCTCAAAAATGTCTGCACAGGGAGTGCCGGGAACAGTATTCCGCTGAAAATAAGCATTCACAAGGGCTGTTTTCTCTAATTTGGTTTTTAATTCCTCCGGAAGTGGACCAAAATGGACAAAACGGGTCACCGCCATAGGCATACCCCATTTCTCAGTCACTACATTCACCATCGCATATTTTTCTAAGGAAGCCCCACCCGGCAAAGCATGGCGGTATTTAAAAATCCGATTATCCACCCCGATTAATAAGACCGTTGGGATAATGCCTCGGGAGCGAATTTCTGCCGCCGTCATTGCTTCTATTTCAAATTCATTCATCCCCGGCTTCAGTCTGCGACATACGGCTTCAACCGCCTCCGTGGTTTGTCGTCCCAACCATCGGTATCGTTTGATTTCTGAGTCTGTCAGTGAATACCGCAAGGGTTCGAATTTATCGGCGACCAGGATTGTTTGCGGGAAAGGAACATCACTCCCAATTTTTCCTTTGGGAGCCAGTTCTTTTATTATTTTACCACGTACATCCTTTACAGGATTTGCATCGTACCAATCGTAACGTTCCAGGGTATAACCCAATTCTTTCATAACCTCATCCATCATCCGTGGAGCTTCGCTATCGTTACAGATGAGGTATTTTTTTCCATCTTTCATAATGAGCAGAGATGCTGCACCTACATCTTTATTGAGTACAATCTGATTATTTACTAAACCGGCTGTTACCCAGTTCACATTTCTTACCTGGGTTAATAAGAGGCCATCCAGTTTATATTGGGTTAGAAACTCTGTTACCTGATCCATCTTTTCAGTAAGTTCTTCATTGATTTCTTCCTGACTCAATATCTGTGTTGGATAATTTTTCCAGATTAGTTCGTTTACCTGATCTGAATCTTTTAAAGTGCAGGTTATCGCAAATAAAACGGCAACAAGAACAACAATCACTCTTATCATCAAGATTGTCTCCTTCTTTGATAAGCTTTATTTTATATTTTGCTACAAAATCTATATTAAGACAATTCGAATTATGCTAAGATTGACATTCCATTAAAGAGAGGATTAAAAGGAACTTGAATTGGCAAGTAAATTTTCATAGGAAATCCAATAAATGTTATCGCTAACATTTTAATTAATTATAATCTATTTCAAAAATAAAGTCAAGAAAAAAAAG
Organism: uncultured bacterium; assembly: GCA_965370645.1. Lineage (GTDB taxonomy): Bacteria > Calditrichota > Calditrichia > RBG-13-44-9 > RBG-13-44-9 > RQOF01. Next base: position 5,191 of record CBDUVK010000044.1, on the reverse strand, counting down.
TATAAAATTTCAGATATTTCGAAAGCGTGCGTAAATTATATTATTTATTCGCTTACAAGCATCTATCATGAAGCATCAATCTCAACATCCACACGATTTTCTGATTATCAACTCTCCGGTAACAATTATTTCTTCGTTATTATCACTGTCATTATTGATCACGGCAATCAATTTTTCCACCGCTCTTTTTCCCACTTCATAGGCATTTTGTCGGATGGTAGTGAGTGGTGTCGGCATCAATTCTGCGCGAATATCATCTGAAAATCCAACAATTGCAATATCATCCGGGATCTTTAACTTCCTTTCATAAATGGCATTCATGGCACCAAATGCTGCCGGGTCGTTGACTGCTACAACCGCACGAGGCCATTCCCCGCGCGGAAGTTTAAAAATCTGTTGCATCGCTTGATAACCATCTGCTTCCTGTAATCCGGCTTCAACGATCAACTTATCTTTGACCTCTAAATGATGTTTCTTCAGGGCTTTTTTAAATCCATTTTGCCGGCTAATGCCAATCGATATTCGACTGGGTCCTGAAATGTGGGCAATAGGATAATAATCATGCTCAATTAAATGTTCGGTAATCTGTGAAGCACATTCTTCATCATCAATACTCACACAACTCGCCCCGATTCCTTTAACACAGCGGTCATAAAACACCAGTGGTAACCCCCTTTGGATAATTTGCTGATAGACAAGAAAGTCCTCAACTGTCTGAGCGGTAGAGATAAGCAAACCGTCTACCTGGTTCGAAGTAAGCGTATAGATGACATCCGTCTCACGATTTGCATTTTCAGCAGAATGAGCCAAAATAAGATGGTATCCCTTCTTGTAACAGATTTCTTCGATACCACTTACCACCTCCGGAAAAAAAGAGTGAGTAATTTCCGGTACTACCACCCCAATTGTGTCGGTTTTACGTAGGACCAGACTCTTTGCGATATGATTTGGAAAATACCCAATGGTGCGAGAGGTCTGCCTAACCTTCCTGCGGGTTTCCTCACTAACATTTGGCTTGTTATTTAGTGCCCGCGAAACTGTCATGGTTGAAATTCCAAGGGCTTTTGCCACATCTTTTGCTGTAACACGCTTTGACAATTTTATTCCTTTTTACTCTTATTTTTATAGAGATTTATATCAATCAACTCTCTGCGATTTCTACTGAATCACACTCCCCTTCCTATTTCCAGAGTAAGAATTTGCCGGTTAAAGCCTTTTTCCGACCGGAGAAAATTAACTCTTATTTTGGCAGTTCCCAGCGAGGGCAAGAATGATTCAATTTTTCCTCCGTTAATACTGATTATTTTTTGATCGAAAAGCATAATTTCAAATGTTGCCGAACTATTTGATTTCCCCTCCAGAATGGCGGTAAAAGTTGAGCCCTCCAGACTTTCCCTGATGATCTTGTAACCTATAGAGGTATCTCCCGGTAGAGGTTGGGAAACATACGGTACCATACCAATGCCATTTTGGTGGGAAATATTTATTTCTGCGTCATCTACTAAATTGAAAGTGATGGCATTTTTCAAAAGGCCCCTCTTTACTTCGGTCGCGATATTTAGAATTTTGCCATCCAATTGCACCTGGTTAATAACCATTCCTTTGGGAATTTCGGGCGCAAGAGAAATTTGAACTGGGGGTCCTTTTTTTAGATTCAACAGAAAATTGGTACTATTAATTGACCGATCCATACTTAAGTTTAGCACCGATTTTCCTACTTTTAAATTTTTTACCACGGCATGATGCCAGTTCAGGGGGAATCTTGGTGTTAAAAGTGCGCGGTTTTCAGATGCCACAGGTTTCCATCCTACCATTCCATTCATCCCGGGATGCAGAATATTTGTTTCTGACCAACACTGGTGAGGACAAACACCGGAAGGTTTATAAACCGCACCATTCATCACCTCTTCAACAAACCCCAATGACCAGTAAGTCTTGATAAGGAGATTATTCATCATATGACTAAAGGCCTGAACTGAATTCCCATATTGATATTCTGCCAGGGCGGTCCAACCGGTAAACAGGGGCCAGACACTGCCATAGTGATATCCGTAGGGGACAAAGAGCTGAGACTCAGAGCTAACTATTCTGACCCCCCAGGCGGTAGAAAAATTATTCCCCGCAAACTCATCAAGCATATGATCTACTTTATCATCATCCAGTAATCCATAATACATTGCCACCGCTGGTAAAACTGTGCGTTCCTGGTTATAACTCCCATCAATCAATTTTCCGTAATTAAAAAACTGAGTTGAAGCATTCCAGAACTGGTTATTTAAAATTTTTATAACTTCGTGGGCATCCTTATTATATTTTTTTTCTAAATCCGAAAAATTCAGTAATCCCGCCATGTAGGCCGCATCTGTCAAGGTCTGGGCCCAAATGGCAGCCAGATAAAAAGTCGTATGAGCTCCCCATAATTTCCCCCCTTCCACCCATCCATGTCCTACGTTAGTATTCTCAATAAGCAGGTCTCCGTCAGTATCAGTTGAATAGAGAAAATCCATAGCCCTCTTTAGGTACAACCAACTCTCTTTTATGAAATTGAGATCGCCGGATGAACGTAAATAATGGGCGGCCAAGATGATATATAAAGGGGTAGCATCAGCTGCATCAAAATGAACCACACCACTGGTGGATATCTCATGAAAGATTTTTCCGGATATATCCTGATACTTTTGTAAAAATATTATCTGTTTTCTGACCATATCATGATTACCATAATCGTCGATCGCAAAGCCGGACCATTCTGAATCACGTCCAAAATACCAAGCATAACCGGGTCTTCCACTAATTTTATGTCTCCCCCCCCAGCCTCTGGCGGTGGTTGAGTATCCAGCCAACAAGCCTTGCCCTACACCTGGCGTGTTGGCAAAGAAACGCTCGGTTCCTACAATTGTCCATTTCCATAATCTATTAAAAACTTCATCAGGAGACTCTATGATCACTACGTTTTCGAGAAGACTCCCATAAAATTCAGCTGCACCAGTATATACCAATTGAGGATCGAAGAGAAGTGAATGGTAAGTCTGAATGGCATCTCGCATACCGGTATTAGTACCAGCAACTGCAACATTCAGATTGTGACTGTTTTCATCGGACAGGCGGTAAGTATAAGCATGATAAACCTGATTCAATTCGCTTGGCTGCCCTTTAAAACCATCATCCTGCCAGGTGATGTCCTCAAATTGCCCGGTCAGATGTTCAACCGGTCTAACATCCGCGCCGATTATGGCATACAAATCTCCCGCGGAATCTTTCAGATGTAAGGCTGATAATTTATCATCATAACCGTACCACACGTCCCCTATAGCCTTCTCATCATATGGCCACATCCAGCGGAGGTCGCTCCTGAATTTAATTACCAGGTCCAACGAATTGGTCATATTCGACCGGTAGTGAACCAGGGCTCCTCCCTCCGGCAAAGAAGGTATTAGAATCTCAGTAAGCTGTCCCTCGGGCAGCTGGTAAAATCGAGAAAATGACTCCGGACGAACTTCAATCCGGACCGGAACGTCCCGCAGCCAAAGAATACTATCCCCTTGAATAATCCCGGCTTGGTAGTCTCTCAAAACCCGGAAGGGATGAATCCAGAGTTCATCAATTCCTCCATTTTCTTTCCCCATAACAAGTGCGCGAGTGCCGGAAACATTAAAATAGTGGTTTTCGGGTTGTTGTCGCTGCCATACCATATCAGGTTGGGAGTGAAGGCGGATTCCCCGATCACCTGGTTTCGGACGTAGCATGCTGGTTTGAATGGCAAATGATTTGGGTTGATTATCATAATCGTTCCAGTATGTTTTTGGATCCGTTTCTAAATCACCCGCCAAATAGTGAAAACAATTATTTAAGAATTTATGCAAATTCGCTTCCACACGATTGCGTTTGGAAAAATTTACAAAAGCCCCTATCGAGAGCATCCGACCCTGGTTTTTATGATACTCCATCATCAATTTATATTGACCATGTATGGTTATATAAGATTTTCCAACAGCAACCACCTTACCCTGTTGTGGAAACTGGTCACCAAAGTACCCTACTGCAGATATGTGATGGTCTTCATACCCATCCCAAATAAAGGTGCCACCGAATAATTCATGAAAAACCGGATGACCTCTGAAACTTTGTAATCCTTTTTTATCAAACAACCAGTTATCTTCAATTTCCAGTGATTTTATTTCGGGTTCAACCGGTTCGATCCCAAGCAGCTTTGGCAAAAGAGCTCCAAAATTAGTAAACAGTAATTTTCCACCCTGGTCGTAAAATGATTTCAATACCTTTAGGTTTTCGACTTCTGCCAACCATTCCAGATATGCAACGGAATCCGGAATATGTGCCCAGACTATTTTACCAGCTATTTGATCACTTGACAATTCGGATACTTTGGTAACTACGAACTTATCAGGATACATTTTTTCCAGGAAGGTTACAGCAGCTTGGTCTTCTTTAGATAACTTATCATTTATTACGAGATAGCTGAGGGGAGGCATGATGATTCCCTGGCACGTTAAGAAGAGGATCAACATAGAAGACAAACAAGTGAAAAATATCTTTAAACTTTTCATAAACACTTCTTCTCCATTTTAATTTTTATGCATCAAAAGCAGAAGAGTCTTTACGTTTGGTTCCTGTGAGAGCGGTATTTGTTAGAATACTGTCTTAATTGTTATCGCTAACATTTTTAAATCAAAAAAAAGCACCATAAGTGCGGCTCAAGACATTATATACCCAGATCAAAAATAGTTGATTATATCTGATTATATTGAAATGAAAGAATGATGTCAAGCTATATTTTGGAATTCGGAGTGGGGAATGCGGAATTCGGAGCTCGGAGTACGGAGCATGGAATAAAAGGCAGGTTTTAGGGTTTAGGAGCTAGGATTTAGTGCAAGGGGAAAGGGAAACGACAAATAAAAAACAATACCAGGCAAACCACACCTTTTTTCTTTTATCCCGGCAAAAATAATTCATCCTGAAAAATTGCCGGATGAAAACCTCCCTGTTTACACTTTTATCTTTTTTCTATGATCTTGTTTTTCTGACGAAGAGGGCGGGAGAAATACAAGTTTGAGGTTAGAGGTAAGAAGTTAGAAGTAAAGAGAGTTGGCTTCATTGAACTTCTAACCTCTTACTTCTCACTTCTAATATCTTTTTTTGGCGGAGAGGGTGGGATTCGAACCCACGGTCCCCC
>CBDUVK010000043.1:0-13742 GCA_965370645.1 uncultured bacterium | reverse complement strand
ATATTCACTAACATTTCTCACTTCAAACATAGGATTTAATGCATAACATTACTGATATTTGAAATTTCACGCGAAATAATTGGATTATTTTCTCATTTATAAAATTTTGCCGTATAGTTGCTAAAATAAGTTGTGAAGTCTAATAGGAACATAATTTCCGTAACCATGATAATACCAATTAGTTACAATGTGAGAAATGTTAATAATTAGAATTTCATATTGATTAAATTTTAAAAAATAAATTGGAACAGAATCAATATGTTTTATATTTCCGGGAATTAATCTAATACTAAGACATATTAAAATATAAAAATTGAGGGAAGGGAATGATGATGAAGTGGATTAATTGTGCAGCAATATTGTTATTAATTTTAGCTGTTGGATGTGACCAAGGAGAAAAAATGAGTGTATCTAGCGACCAACCCCGTAAAATTGCGGACAGTGAATTTGTTGAAACCAGCACCGGACTTAAATACAGCGAAATCAAAGCTGGCAGCGGCGAAACCGCCAAGTCAGGTGATCTGGTGAGCGTTCATTATAGCGGCTGGCTGACAGATGGGAAACGCTTCGATAGTTCTGTTTTGCGTCAAAAACCTTTCTCTTTTCCGCTCGGACAGGGCCAGGTTATTGCCGGCTGGGATGAAGGTGTTGCCGGAATGCAAATTGGAGGAATCAGACAACTGATTATTCCTCCGGATTTGGGCTATGGTGAAAGAGGTGCCGGTGGTGCCATTCCGCCGGGAGCAACCCTGGTATTCGAAGTGGAATTACTCGAAATTTCTAATTGATTATTTTATCCCGCATCTGCGGGACCACAAAGTCTCGAAAACACTAAGATTCAAAAACATGTTTTCCTTTGAAAACTAAAATTATTATGACTTTGTGTTTTAGTGCCTTGGTGGTTAAGAATATTTCAAGTTAAGGAATTATCAGCCGTTCTGATTTTCTTTTGCAGCCTTGTGAAGTTTCTTCTGTAAACGGTTTCTGCGGTAGTGAAGGGATTCTTTTCTCTCCAACAGAGGTGTAGTTTTCCCCAACTGTTCCAGGAACTGACAATACTCAATACTCTGATCTACCAGTTCCAGAGCTGCCTGGAAATTTTTCTCCCGATGTTCATAATATTTAGCCAATTCTTCTATCGCCTCGGGATGATCTTTCTGATGAAGCAATAACTTCTGAAAGTACCTTTGAGAGGTCTGAAAATCCCCTGTCTTTTTATGTGTCATGGAGAGTAAAAAGAGGGCTTCCTGCTTGATGAGTGAATCCTGAGAGTGCTGATTGAGATGTTCCAGTATGGGCAAGGATTGAGCGTAGTTATTATTTTGGTATAAATAGCGACCGTAGGAGTACAGATCCTCCTCTGCAGGTAAAGCAGATATGGGATCTTCAACTATTTTGCCCATCTGCATGGTCAAAAGTATCAAATTCGCAATATCGTGAAAATTATGTTCCAATACGTCACGAAGCAACAGAGCCTGGCGTTTGCGAATATATTCGAAATAAATCTGGGGAATCATCTCACCGGGAACATCATTCCCCCTTTCCTGCCCTAATATGGTATATTCCAAATTTTGAAGATCACATGAATTCAGGCGTCTTTTCCAAATACGGCGCGCCGCATGTAACAGATCCAGGTGGGGTAAATCGTCCATGATTGAATCCATCCGGTTCAAGACAAAGCGATTACGAAGAAGCGGAATATCGAAAGATTTTCCATTAAAACTGGCCAGATTTTCAAAAGATGATAAGAGATTATCAACATGTTTAAGTAACAGCCATTCATATTGAAAATCCGGAAGGAGGTATTGGCGTACCACAATATGATCAAGTTCTACAAAACCTAATCCGACTAAAAAAGCGAAAGTACCCGTTCCTCCGGCCAAGCCGGTGGTTTCCAGGTCAATAAAAATTGTTTTTTTTAAATTCAGATTTCGGATCCAATCCTCATTAAACAGATAATGAAGATGGGGTAAGCGATATTCCAATTTCCGGATATCCGGGTAGAGAGGATGCAGATGAAACGGATAGATGTTTTCCTTGAGAACAATAAAGGAATTGTTTTCCTGGATGACCTGAGCGTCTAATTCTTGTTCAAATTGTTCTATCCAGCTCTGGGATTCATGATCCTTTTGGATTTCAGGTTCTCGAATCGGCCCTGTATTCTTGTCCAGCCTGGCAAGTTTATCCCTGATACTCATCTATGACTAAATCTCTTGTTTCAAATTTTGGTTTATTTCCTGCAACAACTGATGGGCCAGATTTTTGCCCTGCTTCCCTACCTCCAATACCGGTCCCACACAACTTGGACAACCCATCTCACAAACACAGCTGGATATTCTCTCCAATACCCCTTCGAAAATAGGATAGGGATAACTCATAATTTTTGAACTCAGTCCCACGCCTCCGGGATAATTATCATACAGATAGATGGTTGGGTGCCGGGAAAAAGGTGATCGTGTCATGGGAACGGTGCGGATATCTCCGGGATCACACATTATGAACAACGGGGCGATATTTCTTAATACATTGGCAACTGCCTGAAGGGCTCCACCAAGCTGCGAGGCAGGTATTTGCAACTGTTCCACAAACTCCGGTTTCAGTACCAGCCAGACAGAGCTGGTGGACATTTCTATCTCTGGCAGATGCACTTTTCCGGCACCTACATTTTCGTGGCTAAACAGCTTAATCTTCTTATATCCTGTGGTGACGGTACTCACATTGACTTCACCATATTGCAGCATCATCTGCGACAGCTCGCGATCCTCATCCACAGTTAAAACCTTGATATTTGTTTTGGTTATAGCGTCAGTATAGTAGTCTACACTTACCGCCCTGACATAGGCTTTTTTTCGGTCCCAATCCAACTGATCCACGTGGTATTGCCGTGATTCATGCATATAGATAGCTTCCTGGTGCACCAGCATAGGCGCACCGAAAAGATCTACCTCACCGATAACCTGATCGCCGCGGGTTTTGTCAATAATTACTACATTATCGGGAGATGCACTGCGCAAACTTACCTCCTCCGCCGGATATATTTCACTCATCCAGTAATATTTCCCTTCCGTATGTCGCAAAACACTCTTCTCTACCAGATATTCCAGGATTTCATTGGATCCTTCTATCCCAAAAATTTCATCCGATGTAAATGGAATCTCAAAAGCCGCACATTTCATATGGCTCATCAGAATAAGTAGATTATTAGGATCGACGATACCACTCTCAGGCGATTTTTCAAAGAAATACTGGGGATTTTCCATGATATATTGGTTTAGTGGGGAGCTGCTTGCCACTAATATGGTGAGTGAAGTATTGGTTCGCCGTCCAGCCCGTCCCGCCTGCTGCCAGGCACTGGCAATGGTTCCGGGATATCCAGCCAGGATGGAGACGTCCAGTTGACCAATATCGATACCGAGTTCCAGGGCATTGGTGCTGACTACAGACAGTATCTCCCCATTTTTCAATCCCTTCTCGATACTTCGCCGCTCCAGAGGTAAATATCCGCCTCGATATCCGCTTATTTTATTGGTCGCAATATGGAGTTTTTTAGCCGCCTCTTTGATATATTTGGTCAGTATTTCTACCCTTATGCGGCTGCGGGCAAATACGATGAACTGAACCCGTGCGGAAAGAAGGTGCGAAGCCAGTTGACGCACTTCGGTAACCACAGAACGGCGGATTCCCAGTTCTTTATTTATAACTGGTGGATTATACAATACAAAATGTTTTTTACCGGAAGGTGCACCATTCTTATCAATCAATTGAACCGGTTCTTCTATAATTTTCTGGGCCAGTTCTGCAGGATTGGCAATTGTCGCTGAACAACAGAAAAATTGGGGATTACTTCCGTAAAATCGGGCGATTCGTTTTAACCTTCGGATCAGATTTCCCAGATGACTGCCAAATACACCCCGGTAATGATGAATCTCATCGATAACCACATAATTCAGGTTTTCAAAAAGTTTAACCCAGATGGTGTGGTGTGGCAATATGCCCTGATGAAGCATATCCGGATTGGTGATCACAATATGTCCGGCTCTGCGAATTGCCTTTCGGGCGGTAACCGGGGTATCACCGTCAAAAGTATAAGTTTTAATATCTGACTTTGTCAATGTGATGAGTTCATGAAGTTCCTTGAATTGATCCTGTGACAAGGCCTTGGTCGGAAAGAGATAAATAGCACGGGATTCCGGATCATTCAGGACTTTATTGAGAACGGGTAAATTATAGGCCAGTGTTTTCCCACTGGCTGTCGGGGTTACCAGAACCACATGTTTACCTTCCTCAATAGCCTGAAATGCCTCACTCTGATGTGAATAGAGCTTTTTGATCCCTCTCTGTTGCAGGGATTCAACCAGAATGGATTTCAGGTGTGTCGGGAATTCGCCAAACACCGCCGCCTGTTCCGGAATTTCCTGCCAGGCAGTTATATTATTTGAGAATTCAGGATCGCTCCGAAAAAAATCGATCAGTTGTTCAAGTGTCATTGGATTGATTCTATTTGATTTAAGTAGTGATTTGCTTCTAATAAATGATTCTCATCGAAGATTTTTATGCCCTTACTCTTCAAAGCAGCTGCTGCAACACCATCACCGGATCGGAGCACTCCACTGAATGTCCCATTATAAATGGCACCGATACCACAAGCAGGACTATTTGATTTGAGTACAGCCATCTGAATGCTGTTTTCTTGTACTGTTCTAAGCGCTTTTTCCGCACCATTCATATAAGCCTCTGTTAAATCCTCACCCAGTTGGGTAAGTACCTTCGCTTTCTGTCCTATCACATCGCGTCCATGACCACCGAAAATCTCCGCAGCTGCACGGGGAACACCCAATCCACCTTCAACTTCCGGACAATAGCCAATCAGACGCCCCTCCTTCAGCCAGGTCTGAATGATTTCAGATTCCGGTAAAAATCCCTTTCCGTTATAGCGTACCGGAAAACCCAATAAACAGGAGCTTATTAGTATCTTCTGCATTTTATCAAATTAAATGATGATGGAAGAAAAATGCAACTCAATTCGCACAGGATGTAGTGCCTTCATACCAATAGAATCTTTTTGTTTTCTTATACGATTCTGACTAAATTTAGTATATTTAAGTAATTATAGTTGATTGTATGCCTCAAATTTTGTAAGAATCATCATGAGTAAAAAAACTACCCTGGCGATTACCATTATCGGACATAACGAGATAGAGCATCTCCGAGATATACTACCCAGGCTTAGTTGGGCAGACGAGGTGATTTATGTAGATTGTGAAAGTAGTGATGGTTCAGCGATATTTGCAAAAAAGCAAAATAGCAGGGTATTCCAACGCCCCAATAATCCTAATCTGAATATCAATAAATCATATGCCATGGATAAATCCAGTCAGGACTGGATATTCTATCTTGATCCGGATGAGCGTATTTCAGCTGAGCTTGCAGATGAAATTCATTCCACGATCTCAAATCCAGGCGAATATGTTGCTTTTCAATTAAAGCGAAAAAATCATTATTTTGGGAAATGGCTGCGTTTCGGTAGTCAGTATCCTGATGTTCAACTTCGATTGTTTAAAAGAGGTTACGGTCATTTTCCCCAGAAACATGTTCACGAGAAGCTGGAGATTTCCGGTAAAACGGGTATGTTAAACCATAATCTGCTGCACTACCCTTATCTGAGTATTAGTCAGTATATTCAAAAATTCAATTTTTATACCTCTTTCGAAGCACAATTCCTGCTAGACAATGGTAAAACTCCAAGTCTTCTTCTGGGAATGCAATATATTTTCCTCAAACCGATTTCCCGGTTCATTCGGAGGTATTTTTTTAAGCTTGGTTTTCGTGATGGTTGGCCGGGATTCTTTGCGGCAATTTTTGATGCCTTGAATTACCTGGTACGCTATTTTAAACTTATCGAACTTTCAAGAAAAGCGAATATTCCTACAAATAATGATATTTCATAATATAGTTCTCATTAGAACGGATCGTATCGGTGATGTTGTCCTCACCACTCCTGCCATAAAATTGCTGCACCAGTCATATCCTGAAGCTCGCATTTATTTTCTAACACGAGAATATACGGCTCCCCTGTTAAAGCATCATCCCTACCTTGATGATATCATTCTGTACAGACCGGAAACTGAACATCGCGGTTTGCAAGGTCATCTTAAGCTCAGTCAGGAACTGAAGGCCAGGGATATCGATCTGGCATTTCTCTTTTATCCCCAGGCCGGTATAGCCTTCTCATTATTTTGGGCAGGTATCCCCAACCGGGTAGGAACCGGATACCGCTGGTACTCGATTTTGCTCAACCGAAGAAAATATGAACACCGGAAATATGGCAAGCGGCATGAATTAGAATACAATTTATCTTTACTTGAAAATTATGTACCGCTAATTCCTATACCAACCAACATTTCATTTGAATTTAATCCAAATACCCAAGTTCATGAATTGAGAAATAAAACACTTCAGCAGTACAAGATTCAGGAAAAATATATTCTCATTCATCCGGGTAGTGGGGGTTCTGCTCCGAACCTTCCGGCAAACAAATATGTTCAGATTATCAACTATTTATCGAAAAATCAAAGAAGTGATCTGGTCTTAGTGGGAGATCCTGCTGAAAAAGAGCTTATTTCAGCCATTTCAGATTCAGCCGCTGAAAAGCTGGTTAAAATAATGGGGGAATGGGATCTGGAAACCTACATGGCGGCTATATCAGGCTCCCAATATTTTGTTTCAAACAGTACCGGTCCTCTCCACATCGCCCGGGCTTTTGACATTCCTCTACTTGCATTTTATTGCCCGGCGATCCCCTGCGCCCCGGAAAGATGGGGTCCCTACAACCGCTTGGAAGATATAATTACCCCTTCGGTAATTCCGTGTAAAACATGCAATATTGATAAATGCCCACATGGTAATTGTCTGGAAAACATTTCTTGGGAGACCATTCAAAATCATCTTGACAAATTTTTGGAAGATAGTAAGCAGAGGGGAATAAAGGGATAACAAATGAATTATCCTTTAATAGAGACCTACCCATAGAGACATGAGTAATTTATCCGTGAATATCTGCCTGTATCCGTGTCATCCCCGTCTGGCTGGCGCCCGTCAGGACGGCATTGCCGGACTGGCCGCCGGACAGGCGCGTTCTATTTAAAATTAACTCCCACCCCTTAAATTTTGCCAGAAAGCCTTAAACAAAATTTCCAGATCCAGAAAAGTGGATTGGTTTTTCATATAATAGAGGTGAAATTTCTCCTCATCATCTGGTGAACTGATCTTATACTGGTTCAACTGGACCAGACCGGTTAGTCCCGCTTTATATAAATATTTTTGCTTATCCCTGCCATACGGCCGCAGAGGGGCACCAACCAGGGACAGATTTCCCCTGAAAATCTGCCAGAACAATGAACCGATCTCCAGTAAGCCAGTCTTCTCTCGTTCCTTTAATCTATAAACAAAGAACTTTCTATCTTCTGTACCTTCAAGAGGAAGCTTCAGATAACGTTTTTTAAAAAGTGAAAGTCCGATAAATAAAAAAGGTGTCATGAATATCAGGAATCCTCCCGATAACGCCAGATCCATAGCCCGTTTTATTAAACGGTTAAACGGCCTTCCCAATGAATAATCTATATCAAGGAGAGGATAGTCATCTAATCTTTCAATATGCGATTTACCAATAACAACTTCAAGATTGGAGGGTACCATTTTAAATTCAATGGCACTACTTCTCACGCTGGACATAATCTTTAAAATCTGTTCATAGCTGAGAGATTGGGCGGAAAAGATAATCTGCCGGATTTTAAACATCTTTATGATCTGTTTGAGATTCTCTGATCGCCCCAGATATTTGGTGTCGCTTAATGCCGGTTCACCATCATTTTGATTAACATGAATCCAACCTTTTAAATCATAATCAATACTCTTATAGGTTGATAATTTTTGAAATAGGCGCTGCAGGCTTTCCCCGCGTCCGACAACTGCCGTCGGTTTGGCGAACAGGTCCTTACCCAGGGCAGTACGATCTCCGTGATAGGAGCGTCGCAGGACAGCCCGCCAGGCCATCATGAGAAGCGGACTGGTAAAAAAGGTAAACAGGGTTACCATACGCGAATAGGCAAATTGTTTAAAGAAAAATGTCAACGAAGCCAGGAGGATAAATGTAAATATATTAGCTTTCAGAATGCTTTGAATGGAAAAGCGTCGATTTGGATAAATATCTAGATAAAGTGCGATGGTGAAGAAGAGAAGCGAAGCGATCACATTGATTACCCAGAATTGATCGAGATATTCACTCCACGAGAAACCACGCCCTAACTCCAATCTGACGATAAAGGATATTATAATCATGGCATTTAAGATGGACAGATCCAGCAGCAGTGCGAAGTGATTGCTAAAAAAGTTTTTTAAGTAAATAAAAATTCCTCTCAGGAATATACCAATAGTTACTAACCAGCGGAAAAGAAACAGTGAAGATGGTACATAATATTTTTGGAAAAACTGGTATAATGACTTATTAAAGGTAATGACATAATCCAATCGATCCTTTTTAGTACTTTCCCCTTTATAATGAATGATCCGGGTGGTAGGTACATAATATACTTTAAAGCCCTTTTCATTTATTCTGTGGCAAAGATCGATATCTTCACAATACATGAAGAAACGTTCATCAAAATACCCTACATCTTCAACTATTGCCCTTTTCATCATCATAAACGAACCAGAGATGGCCGGAATTTGGTAGGTTTGGTCTTCATCGAGATAAGTCATATTATATTTCCCGAAGATCCTGCTTCCGGGGAACAATTTACTGAGTCCCAAAACTTTCCAGAGCGCGATGGAGGGTGTCGGGATGCTATGCCGGCAATCAATCGAGAAACTGCCATCTGGATTGATGATTTTACAGGTGGCCGCCGCCGCATCCGGTGTCTCTTCAAAGAATCTTAAAAGTTCCTTGAAAGTGTCTTCCTGTACCAGGGTGTCCGGATTAATCAACGCTATATAATCACCCCGGGCATGCTTAATACCCTGATTATTGGCTTTACCGAATCCCAAATTTTCTTGATTTTCTATCAGATCAATTCCGGGGAAGTGTTGTTTCAGGTAGGCGCAGCTACCGTCGATTGAATTATTATCAATGACAATGATTTCATGGCTAATATCGGCCAACGCTCTCTCAATCGAAGAGAGTGCATGGGCAAGATACTCTTTCACATTATAGTTTACGATGATTACTGAAATTTTAAGTTGTTCAGTTGGTGACATGGTAATTTTTAAAGATAATATTAAAGTGAAACTGTTTACCTTTTCTTTCCGGTTGAATTTTGATACCGTTTTACAAATATCATGAACAACGTTCTAAACAGTATCCCCAAGTCCATGCGGAGAGAGAGATTCTCTGTGTAGTACATATCATATTTAACCCACTCCTGCAAGGTTTTTTGGGATAACTCATAGTGATATTTTACCTGTGCCAGTCCGGTAAGACCTGGTCGAACAGTGATTCGGCGGTGAGAAAAACGGATCATTGAACCATATTCCTCATACCACTCAAGCGGTTCCGGACGCGGCCCTACAAAACTCATGTCTCCTAAGAGCACATTAATTAATTGTGGTAATTTATAAAAGCGGTAGCGAAAAAGGAATTGAATATACCCTTTTAAGTCATGTTGTGGGAGATGAATCCCCAGGTAGATCGGATTTTTCTCATAATGATAATTTTGAGTGGTTAGCCTGAATGCTAACATATTGAAAGGAATTCCATTCTTTCCCAAAATAGGGATTTTTACAAATATTTTTTTTCTGAAAGTGAGATATAAATAGATAGTGGAAAATATAAAGAACGGGAGTAACAGAATAATTAAAATAACAGCAAATAATGCATCCGAGATTCTTTTCAAAATCCATTGCCAGAGAACCATTTCATCCGAGAATACCTGAATAAAAGCATGACTTACCAAATTTGATCTGCGGCTGGACAAAAATTCATGTCTTCCCGGGATTGTTTTAATTCTTACACCCTGAGGTTCACACAGACTCACGATGTGAATGAAATCCTGACTGGCATTGTCGGGTAAGGCAATGATAACCTCTTCTATTTTATGGCGATGGATCAAATCCGGGAGATCTGGAAAAGTTCCCAACATCGGAATATCAAAAACTCGTTCCGATTTCGTCTTTTTGGTTATAAAACCAACTACTTCATAGATAAGGTGTGGATTGTACTGGATATCACGATATACTTTTTTACCAAGGTCATTAGTCCCCACAATCAAAGTTTTTCTGGGAGAATATTCGAATATCTTATATTTTTTCTCCAACCCGATGATCAGGATTCGACCTGAGTTCACCAAAATCACCATCAACGCCCAGTATGCTGAAAGTGAAAACATCTGTGATTGACTGAAAATCTGATGAAGATCAATGGTTAGAAGCGCCAGTAAAAGAACACCAAAGGTTAGTACCTTGGTTACCCGCCAGGTTTTTTCAGTGCGGGACATATCCCAATTCAGATGGTAAAGATTATTTACGAAAAAAAGTAATATCCAGGTCAGAAGGAGCAGGAGAAAGACCGGGCTAACGAAATATTCAGCCACCGGACGATATTCATTGGTACCCAGGAAACCCGATCTAAATTTTAGCCAGTACATGAGATATAAAGCCAAATTCAAGGTGAAAATATCCCCTAGCAGAAGTAAGAATCGGTGCCAGATACGGTTAAAATGTAATGGGGCACGCGATTTTAAAGAGATGGCTTGTTGAAACTGATAGGCCAAATTTTGCCAGGTAAGCCGGGTTTCTACATATCCCAGACGATAAATCCAGAAAATAGCCAGAAAAAATGCAAAACTGAACAGGATAATTCCCAGGGGACCCTTAAAATAAAATATGAGTGCGCCCGCAATTACATAGAATATGGTTAATAGGTACATCATCCATACAGTTTGATGATGCGACAATCCCAGTTTTAGCAAACGGTGATGGATATGTTCCTTATCCGCTTCAAAGGGACTTTGTCCCTGCCCCAGACGCCTCAAAAAGGAAACCAGGGTATCGGTCATCGGTACCGCGAAAATTACCAGGGAGACTAAGAAATAAACCTGTTGACTGCCCGCCATTTTCATGGCTTCTATGGAAAAAAAAGCCATGATATAACCGAGCTGCAGGCTCCCAACCTCACCCATAAAGATAGAGGCCGGATGATAATTATATCTTAAGAAACCAACCAATGCCCCGGCTAAAACCAAACCCAGCATCAGCGTAAATATATTATTGATCCAAATAGAAATGGCCATAATTCCCAGGGTGATGATAAAGCTCACACCGCCGGCCAGGCCATCCAGGCCATCCAGCAAATTGATAGCATTGATGATGAAGATGATCCAGAGTAATGTAAAGGGAATAGAAAAAACTCCCAGATCAAGAACATCTCCAAAGGGTCCGGTAAAGGACTGGATTTTGCATCCACCCAGTATGAGTAAAACAGCGGCTATCCCCTCCCCTAAAAATTTAATTCTGGACGAGATGCCACGAAGATCATCGAATAATCCGGTGAGAACGATGATGAGCAGACCAATCCAGAAGTATTTAAATTCTGACCATATTCCCCAGGGTAAGAGTTCTAACCACTGCGCAGACAGAATACCCAGCAAAACTCCCACTGAAATTCCCAGACCGCCTAAAAGGGGTTTAAATCCTTTATGTAGCTTCCGCGGGGAAGGTAAAGAACCAATTTTATGGAGTTGAGCAAATTTTTTAATCCAATGGATGGTAAGGAGCGAGGTAAAGGAAGCAATGATTAATACAAAGAATATTTTCATATATTCGGAAAAATCAGATCAATATCACATTTAAGTGTTTAGAATTTACTGAGTTAAAAGCAAACAAACAAGGAGATTGTCCTGAAGTGGGAGTGATTACAAAACATCCCCCTTAGTCCCCCTTCGAAGGGGGATATAGGGGGATGTATACCTTAGATTTAACTTGCTTGTACTAAAAAGATATTATGAATATTTAGAAGATACAATATCTACTTGTTCACCACCTTCGCTGGCACACCCGCCACAGTTTCATTGGGCGCAACATCTTTAGTTACAACAGCACCAGCCCCGACGATGGCATTTTCTCCGATGGAAATACCGCATAAAATTGTGGTACTGCTGCCAATACTGGCACCCTTTCGGATATAGGTTGGGACACACTCCCAGTCCTCTTCTCCCTGCATACTGCCATCGGGATTGGTAGAGCGGGGATATTTATCATTTATAAAGGTAACATTATGGCCAATGAAACAGTTGTCCTCAATATAAACCCCTTCGCAGATAAAGGTGTGGCTGGATATTTTGCAATTTTTTCCAATGGTGGCACCTTTTTGAATTTCTACAAAGGTTCCGATTTTGGAATGATCTCCGATTGTACAACCATAGAGATTCACAAAATTATATATTTTGACATCTTTCCCCAGTTTCACGTCATCACTGATACTAACAAATTTCATAATCTGATTTCCTTACCGCGATTTTTAATAGACTTTTCCGAGGATTCCAGGATTTGGACCACTCTGAGTCCTGAATAGCCATCAGAAATGGGCTTTTTACCGGTTTCAATACAGTCTGCGAAATGATCGAGTTCCAGTGCCAGCGCCTCGGTTTGCGGGATCTTTGGGCAGTACATATCCCCGGTTCGGTACTGAATCAGGGTATTGTAGATCTGATCGGTGGTTTGGACCACTTCAATCCCTTTATCGTATACTTTAATCTTCTCACTGGGAGAATTATCATCCCACACAATCATTTTTTTTGTCCCGCTGATCTGGGTTTGCCTGATTTTGACCGGCGAGAGCCAGTTGACGTGGATATGAGCAATAATCTTGTCCGGATAGAATACAGTCACATAGGCTACATCCTCCAGCCCGTTTCCGACATGATCCGAGCCGGTAGCCACGATACTCTCTGCCGACCGGTTGATGATATGGTCCATAATCGATATATCATGAGGCGCCAGGTCCCATACCACATTCACATCATGCTGAAAGAGTCCCAGATTGACGCGTACCGAGTCAAAATAGTAGATATCGCCAATATCTCCGCTTTCAATGATCTCCTTAATCTTACGAACGGCACCGGTGAACAGAAAAGTGTGATCGACCAGAATCGTAAGGTTATTCTTTTCAGCCAAATTGATTAACTCTTCTGCCTGGGCAGCTGTGGAAGTCATTGGCTTCTCGATCAGAATGTGCTTTCCTGCCTTAAGCGCAGCCGAAGCAATCTCAAAATGCGAGAAGACCGGGGTGCAGATGGCCACCGCATCAATTTTCGGATCTTCGATGATTTCCTGATAGGTTTTAGTGGGTTGAATTGTGGGATACAAGGAAGTTATATAATCCAACCTTGGTTGTTTAAGATCCGCACATTTTACTACATTGAACTTCTGATTGAGGATCGCGTTGCGAATAATATTGGGACCCCAATAACCTGCACCGATAACACCCAGATGAATCATTCAAAAACTCCCTATAGATATTTACATGATTATTGCTTTACGCCTAAAAAGCATAAAGAATTTATATACAAATTAATGCTTTCAGAGAGCTTATTATATTTATTTACCCTATCCCTATCTCCCTTCCCCTGCCGGCAGTGGAAGGGCTGGCCTGCCTGCCGTAGCTGCGGCGCAGGCAGGGGTTAGGGTCACTGAGAAATATTGAATTACAGATACAATTGTCTCTTTCCAGGTTTATCACTAAATCAAATCCC
>CBDUVK010000042.1:0-13772 GCA_965370645.1 uncultured bacterium | reverse complement strand
CAAGCAGATAATTCAATAGCTAATACTGTATTTTGCGTAGAAATTGAATCTGCTGAACAAAGGACATAGACCAATAAATAATTTTTATTCCAAGAGCAATAAATTTTTAATTATTAGATAAATATATTTTAATCTCTGTCGATATATAGAATGATACCATTGTCGAATGGATGATGACCCTCAATAAATTGAAAAAAATTACGCTTCAAAGCCGTCTCACTTTTACCGTAAGTCTTATATTTATAATTTCTTACCTGGCTGCCTTATCCCTTACCCAGTGGATCTACCTCTATTATCTGGATCAACAAATTAATCATCGATTGATTAATCTGGCAGCTGATCTTGCAACCCTCGTATATGAAATTGATCCGCAAAAGGACACCCAGGCTTTCAATATTCTGGGGCGCCTGCTCTTGCAGGAAAAAGAATTACAATATGTTTTTTTTCATGATCCACATAAAGATATATCGATTTTTAAATCCGGTGAAAAATATAAAAACCCTGATATATTCCAAAATCTGATTCAACAAAGCCAAAATCTGAAAATATCCGAACCACAAATACAAAAGAACTCAAACGGTAAAGTAATTATTTATCCGATTAATACTTCGGAAGAGGGGAAGTACCTCTTCCTGGGATACGATAATAGCACCAATGCACTTATATCCAGAAAGGCTAAATATTCGGCGCTGGCAATTTCGGGTTTTCTTCTCATAGTCGGGCTAATTCTTTTGCAAAGATTTAGCGCAAAAGTAACCCAGCCTATCAAAAACTTAATGTCTGGTACAGAGGAAGTAACTCAGGGAAATTTTGAATACCAGATAAAAGTAGATGATGATGGTGAGTTGGGACAGCTCGCCCGAAAATTTAATGAGATGACTCTCAAATTGAATTATTATAATAAACAAAAAACATTATTGAATAAAAAACTTAATGAATACAATGAAAAATTAGAGGAAAAAGTCAAGGAGCGAACAAACCAGCTTAAAAAAATTCAGCAGGAAGTTCTTTCTATCTTTCACCAGATTCCGGTTGGTCTCCTGGTGATAGATAGCGATTCAATAATTATGTGGTACAATAGTGAATTGCTGAACATATTAAACTGTAGCAACAACAAATCGTTCTCACGGACATGTATTTATGATGTAGAGGAATTTAAGAAAATCGGACTGGCGGAAATAATATCCCAACTTAGTAAAAAGCCACAAAAACAAGTGGTACAATACCACCTCAATGTTGATAAATCTTCAAGTCACAAATTGGTTGAGATAGCATCGCAGGCTTTAATGGGGCAAGATTCAAATATCGATGGTACAATTTTTATTATAAAGGATGTAACCCGTGAAGTGGTTCTGGAAAGAAAAATGATTCAGGATCAACGATTGGAGAATATCGGAAAAATCGCCGGAGGGATTGCTCATGATTTCAACAATATTCTCGCTATCATATTGCCCAATGCTCAGCTATTAAAATTACAACTAAACGATAGGCCGGATTGGGTAAAATATCTGGATACCATCGAAAAAGCAGCAGATCAGGCAGCATCACTCACCCGAAAAATATTATCTTTTTCCAGGGGAAGCAGTTATGAAAATTTTGAGGTGGTGAATCTAAATGAACTCATTTCTGATTTTGCAAAAATGTTTCGCAGAGTGTTAGACAGAAAAATTGAGATGAAGGAAAATTTACAGAAAAATCTCTGGAATATTAAAGCAGAAAAAGCCCAGGTTGAACAAATATTAATGAATCTCTGTGTAAATTCCCGCGATGCGATGCCGGATGGGGGCTGGCTGAAATTTAAAACACAAAATATAAAAATTGATAACCCCCAGCTAAACTCTGTCAACCTGAAATTGAAACCTGGAAAATATGTTTGTCTTGAAATTACCGACAATGGAAGTGGCATTCCTCGAAAATTTTTGGATAAAATATTTGATCCATTTTTTTCAAGCAAACAGGATGATCAGGGTACAGGTCTGGGATTAAGCGTCGTATATGGCATCGTAAAGGCCCATCAGGGTATCATTGACGTGAGTTCAAAAAATAAAGGTGGTACCCAATTTCGGCTCTACTTTCCCATCAGCGTCGAAAAAAAGGAAAAAATTCAGAAGAGTTCAACACATATGGTAGCAGGGAGTGGTACACTTCTCATTGTGGATGATGAAGAGATGATTCAGCAAACACTCAAAGGTATGTTGGAGAGTCTGAATTATAAGGTATTTTTTGCGAAAAATGGAAAAAGTGCCATTAAAAAATATAGAGCACACCAATCTGATATTGATGCAATCTTAATGGACATTCAAATGCCCATCATGGATGGTGTTGAGGCTGCTGAAAAAATTCTTAAGATCGACCCGGCGGCTCGAATTGTATTCACCAGCGGATATGCGGAGGCACAAAGCTTTAAAAAACTACATAAAATGGGTTATCAATTATTTATAAAAAAGCCTTACAAGATTACAAATTTAGCCGATATAATTCAGAGGGCATTAGCAACAAAATCCATTACAAAAAATTAAGGGAATGTTGCTCGCCAAACCACAGGGATGTGAAACCAGATTCACGGAAGACAGGTGCAACATTCCCTTTTTTTTTAAACCTATTAAATTTTAAAAACCAGTGCCAACAATATTCATTTTGACTCTTACCGGGGCATCATTTTTGGCATTCCTGGCATTTTTTCGGGTTTCATATTCTCACCAGGTATTGTATAAAACAAGCTATATTTTTCAGTTTGTAAATATTCTGTTTTCAACGGAATCACCTGGTCAACTGTCACCTCTTTAATCAAATTATAAATATCAAAATAATGAGAGCTTGAAAAGTTATTAAATGCATTAAGTCCCAGCGTATAAGCTTGACTTTCCCGGCTTGCCCTCCGTCTGACCAGGCTGCCCAAAATGCTGTTCTTAGTCCTTTCTAATTGTTCAGTTTCGACTGGTCTTTGCTTGAAGGTGTCTATTTCAGAAATAATGCCCTGAATTGCTGGATGAGTAGTCTTTTTACCAGTACCCATAGATACATAAAAATAGGAGTGATTCCTCCATCGTTTAATATTGCTTCCCAGGCGATAAGCCCATCCCTTTTGCTCGCGGAGAGTAAAGGCAATCTGAGTACTTAGCATATCGTTCATCACCCTGAGAGGGATAGCCTGACTCGGGTCTGATCTGAAGGAATATCCGAGATAAATATAGGCCTGTTGACTGCCAATTTGCATACTATCGATGGAGTTGCTTTCTATAATGGGAATATCAGGTATGGATACTTCTCTGGTTGTGAGTGGCATTTTTGCAAATTGCTCTTCTATGGCTGAAAAAACTTTTGCAGAGTCCAAACTGCTTACAATGGAAAGTATGGTATTTCCGGCGGAGAAATATTCGCGATGAAATTGTCTCAGGTCCTCAATTTGGATGGATTGTATGGTTTCATCGGATCCGCTGACAGATTGACTGAGTGGATGATCTTCACCCATCAATAACTTTAAAAATCGCAGGCGCGCCGTTTCTCTTGCGTTCCTCTGGCTTCGTTTTGCAAGAGCTGTCATTTGAGCTTTAACTTCTTCAAAATGATCCACCAAATCAGGGTGCAAAATATTATCTGAACTTATTTCAAGTGCCCGGTCGAAATATTGATCCAAAGTCAGAATACGAATGTATGAATATTCCGGGACATTGTAGTAGTTATCATAGGGAATAAAATCCCAATCATAGGCTTTGATTTCAGCACCGATATTTTTAAGAGCCCTTTGTAATTCCTGATTTCCAAAATTGCGAGATGACTTAAAAAGACTGTGATGTAAAAAATCTGCAATACCGGATTTTTCAACGGGTTCCCATGCTGCACGGTTTTTGAATAGAAAATGCATAGCTAAGACAGCATTATCTGAATTTTGAAGCTGAATTGCTTGTAATCCATTGGGAAAGGTATGCTGGAAAATTCGACTCTGGCCTTTTGCTGAAGAAAATTTCGTTTTTTTGTATTTGCTCAGTTTAACTTTGCTTGGCCAATTACTGCGATCAAATAGAAGCTCTGGGGTCGACCAATAATTCACATAGTTTTGAACAAATTGTTCAATATTTTTCTTTTTTTCGGCAATCAGACCCGGAATATTCTTTTCGAAGGCATCTTTACCACCTACCGTTAGCTCCTGCGCTTTTAAAAAACCGTAATATAATATTTTATCGGTTTTTAAAATTTCCGCGATCGCTTCGGATTTTTTTATGGTATGAATTTCATCATCACTTATCCGGTAAGATTGCATATTCCTGAATTCTCTTAACACCGCTCGCTGGATCAATTCCTGTCCTATCTCTTTAGAAAAAGTAATTTTGAGAGTCATGATTCCAAATTCAGGGTGGAATTCGTAGCTTGGTTGTACTTTGCTTATTTTTAATTCCGGGTCTTTTTTCAAAGCCTGGGTGATTCTTCCGCTATTGGCATCGAAGGCGATTATATTATAAAATTGAAATGGGATATATTTCTTCGAATAAAAAGAAGGTGCCGGAAATTTTATATAAAGTGTACGTTCCTGGTCGCTCTCCTCAGAATGAAAAAATGGAAAGTTTTGTCTTAAAATTATATCTTTACTCGGTATTGTTTTTGAGGGAACCTTACCAAAATATGAACTGATTTTTTGATACATCTCTGCTTGATTGAAATCCCCAATTACTAAGGCGATCATGTTATTTGGACTATAGAAGGTTTGGTAGTAATCCACCACTTGCTCCCGGGTCATACTTTCAATTGATTCTATATTCCCAATAACAGGAAGGGAATAGGGGGGAGACTGGTAGAACGCCTTGCGTAAGGCCAGTTCCTTTTGATAATCGGGATTTTCATGGTCTTTGCGAATTTCTTCAATCACGATACCTTTCTCTTTCTCAAATTTTTCCTGCGGAAAGGTACTGTTGAAGAGCATATCCGATACAATATCAAATGCCTTATCTGCCTGATCTATATGATTTAATGCCATGGTGGTGGTGTAATCTTCTGAGGTCTGGGCATTGAGATAGATGCCATAAAAATCTAATTCATCATAGAGCTCCTTTTGGGTTCTTTTTCCGGTACCATTAAAAGTGAGATGCTCGAGCATGTGAGAAACACCACTGTTTTCCGGAGTTTCATTTCTGGAGCCGGTTCTGGTGACAACGATGGTCGCAATAATCGGATTGGTATGATTTTCAACTAAGATGAGTTCAAAACCATTCGCCAGCTGGTAGTATGAATAGTTGGGTAAATTATATTGGAATGAATCTTCTGCTGACCAACCAGCAAACCAGCTGCAAAATACTAAAAGTATAACAGTTAAATTGACTTTCATCAGGTGACTCCTGCGATTTTTTCGATACGATGTTTAATTGAAGGATGACTATAAAATAAAAACTCAATGATCGGATGAGGTGACTCATCGGCCAGATTTAAATCTGCCAGTTTTTTCAGACTGTTCTTGTAAATATCTGATTTTCCGGTAGTTGATACTGCAAAATTATCAGCCTGATATTCATATTTACGACTGATATAATTTCCGATCGGTCCGGTAATGAGGCCATAGAAAAGAAAAATAATTGCCAGATACGGAAGTGCCTCTAGCCGATAACTTTCGTAACTGCTTATTTTAAGAATGAAGGTATAGATATGATATATGAGCCATAGTCCAATAAATGATATTATGCTATTCAGAATAATACCTTTGATAAGATGTTTGTGATGGTAATGCCCCACTTCATGGGCAAAAATTGTCTCAATCTCATCCTCATTAAACTTTTCCAACAGGGTATCTCCAAGGATGATCCGTTTACTTTTTCCGATACCCGTAAATGCTGCATTCGCCTTTTTGGTATTTTTACTTAAATTAAACTGATAGACACCGCTGATTTGTAAATTCCATTTTTGTGCAAACTTTTGGATTCTCTCTTTTAATTGTTGATTCTCAAGTGATTTAAATTTGAAAAAGAGGGGAAATATAACCAGTGGTGCAATGCGGGAGAGAATAACGCTGAATATCAAAAGAAACAGCCAGACGAAGATCCACCACCAGGAAGAATACCATGTGAGGAGGATGAAGAATACTGTTAAAATGATACCTCCCAGCAAGAGTGCAATGAATATACTTTTGAGTTTTTCGATAAACCAACCAGTTAAGCTTTGTACGGAAAGTGAAAACTGATGTTCCAGTATAAATCCGGAATAAAACCCGAGTGGGAAATGGATCGCGAAACTCATACCACCAAGAAAAATTACAAATAGATAAAACTGGAGTAGAGGCTGCTCAATGGTCTGATAGCATATATTAGCCAGGAGACTGCCCAAACCTGAATAGATGATCACCATCCAGAAAATGACATCGATTGTTATATTTCCAATCGAAGTAAGTAATCTGAGACGGTTGTACTGTTTTGCCTTTCTCTGCTCCAATTTTACTATTCCTTTTTCAGATAAGGCCTCAAAATTTCCTGCAACAGCAGGATATGAGAAGACATTTTCATGCTGAAACAGATGGGATTGGTTGTATAACAGGATTCATCCAGACAGGATTCGAGAGGTTCATGGCAATCCTGATTCCGGTAGTACTCGGATGCCCGAACATACCTGGATTTAATGCTTTTTATATCCAGCGGATTTTTATCCTGTAGATTCGAAATATATTGTAGTTCTTTTTCTAAAAAATCTCGGAGGCATTTCATTCGTGAGGCTGAAAAATCATGGAAAAATTGGTCGATCGGCTTTCCATCTATGATCTCTTTCAGAATCTTTGCTTTCTGAATCGTCGATAATTTTTTTGCCTCGCTATTTTTCATATACATAGCTCCTGTTCAGAAAATTATGCCTAACTGAGGATTTCCGGAAATTGATACGGGCCTTCTACTCCCCCCCACAAAAAACGAGTTGTATTGGATCCACATATTTGAATTTCTTCCCAAATCACAAAATAAATTATTCATTGTTATAATATAGGCCTTTCCGATTTTTTGATCAAACTCTAAATATTCTCTGGCAAATCCGACTAATTGAAATCTAATGGAGAGTGAGAATCAGGTGGTGTAAATGACATATACAAAAAAAGGCGGCTGTCCGGACCGCCTTTTCTCAGTCAGCTAAAAATTAAGCAATGGTTATATTTTTATCGAGATAAACATCCTGAATAGCGTTCAGAATTTTAACGCCTTCTTTCATCGGTTTTTGGAATGCTTTACGTCCCGAGATGAGTCCCATGCCGCCAGCCCGCTTGTTAATAACAGAGGTACGGACTGCTTGTGCTAAATCGTTTTCACCGGAAGCGCCTCCGGAATTAATCAGTCCTGCCCGTCCCATATAACAATTAATTACCTGATATCTTGTCAGATCAATGGGGTGATCGGAACTCAGCTCCGAATATACCTTGGGATGTGTTTTTCCAAATTTAATTGCATTATATCCCCCATTATTCTCCGGTTGCTTCTGTTTTACTATGTCCGCCTCGATGGTTACGGAAAGGTGGTTTGCCTGGCCAGTGAGATCTGCGGCCAGATGATAATCAACCCCATCTTTTTTAAAGGCTGGATTTCGCAAATAGGCCCACAAAAACGTCACCATTCCCAGGCTGTGTGCATAGCGGAAAACATCGGTGATTTCCTGAATCTGCCGTCTCGATTCATCGGATCCAAAATAAATGGTTGCTCCTACTGCAACAGCACCCATATCAAAGGCCTGGTCTACTGCGGCAAATAAGATCTGATCGTATGTATTAGGATAGGAAAGAATCTCATTGTGGTTTAATTTTAACAGGAAAGGGATCTTATGAGCATATTTACGGGCGACTGATCCTAATACCCCCAGGGTTGATGCAACTGCATTGCACTGACCTTCGATGGCCAGCTTGATGATATTTTCAGGATCAAAATAGATCGGATTGGGAGCAAAAGAGGCGCCCGCGGAATGTTCAATGCCCTGGTCCACCGGTAAAATCGACATATATCCGGTTCCCGAAAGTCTTCCGGTATTGAATAAAAGTTGCATATGTCGCATGACGTTTGGACTCCGGTCGGAAACAAGCATGGTGCGATCTACAAAATCCGGACCGGGGAGGTGTAAATTTTCCTTGGGGACTGTTTTACATTTGTGGTTTAAAAGATTATCAGCATCGTTTCCCAACAAATCTACAATTTTTTGATTCATTTTTATCTCCTTTGGAATTATTTTATGTTTAAATTCTCATGTTAACCAGTCCTAAATATAATACATGAGAAAATTGGAATAAAGAAAAACGAAATAAACGACTGATCCGGCCGCTCCCATATTTGATTGAAAAAGTCGGATTTATATTAAATTTGAAAAGTAGAAGGATGGCAAGGATGACTCAGTTGAAAAATCTAACTTATGAAGATTTCAGGAAAGTTCTCTCCCCGCAACATTTAAAAGAACTACAAATCATCTATTTTGCCCTGGGTTTTGTAATTTTCATTTTTACTGTCATAATTTTCTTCATCTATAATAACATTTATAGTATGGTGGCTTCCACGGATGACTCGCAGATTCTGATGCTGAGTATCATTCATTTTGTTTTACTTATCACCTGTTTTCCTCTCTCAAAATATCTCTTTGAAAATATCACAAAGGGAAAGTGGATATCTAAATTTGTATCACAAAATCCGGGAGAGCGTGAAAATGCAGCTCCGGAGGAACCTGCGAAAACTTTTTGGGATCGCTTGCGCACTGCTCATATCATCCGATTAGCACTATTTGAGGGTGTTGCGCTATTCGGCTTAGTGATTTGTTTGCTGGCCATGTTTGACGGAGTTATGCAAATATATCCGGTCTACTGGGTCAATTTAACCTCATCATTTGTATTTGGAATGATTTTAGTGTATAATTTTCCAAGCGTTGAAAAGATGGAAACCTTCTTCAGAGAATATGTTCAGGATCAGTCATACAGGCTGTCTGAAAAAGAAAAATGAGAAGCTTTATAAGTGTAAAATTAATTTTTTGGTGATCTGAACTGGTGGAAAAGGGAAAAATACATCGATCTTTATTCAATCCCATGCGCGTACTTTCCATTGTTTTGTTAAAGATGATGGGATGGAAAACCTCGGATGTTCCGATTCATTCTCCCAAATATATTTTAATCGGTGCACCCCACACCTCCAACTGGGATTTTTTCATTGGTTATATGGCGTTGACTGCTATCGGACTCAAACTGGGTTGGGTAGGAAAACATACCATATTTCGCAATCCATTTGGGTGGTTTATGAAGTGGCTTGGCGGAATTCCGATCGATCGAAGTCGCAGTCGTAACTTTGTTGAGCAGGTGGTGCAATCATTTAATAATCATGAAAAATTAATCGTTGCCATCGCTCCGGAAGGAACCCGTCAAAAAACTGAATATTGGAAAAGTGGCTTTTATTATATAGCGCATTCAGCAAGGATTCCCATTGTTCTGGGCTTTGTAGACTATGCAAAGAAAACAGGTGGATTTGAAAGGTTTATCATTCCCACAGGTGAGATTCAAAAAGATTTAGCTGAGATTTCGGATTTTTACAAAACTGTTACTGCGAAGTATCCGGAAAATTTTGGTCCCATCCGTTTCAAACCAAAATTATAATTCTTTTAATTTTCTTTCAATTTTAAATATTTATTTAGCCGCCCTCATGCGCTTTCTGATGAATCTTTTCCAGGTCTCTGTTTCGAGCTGAACAAAGGCAACCCCACCGAAAATGATGAGCATCCCTAAAATCGCCCTGGGATTGATCAGTTCGGAAAGTACCAGGTAATCTACAAAAAGTGCGACAATCGGGATGATATATACGATGACTGATAATGAAATGGCACTCCATTTCTGAAGAAGCCAGTAATAGAGGGCAAAGGCTAATGCTGAGCCGAACGCTCCCAAATATACGACCGCCAATCCCACCCTAAGGTTGAGCTGTATGTCATAGGATCTTTCCAGAAAAAATCCGATCACAGAGAGGAAAAGGACACCCTGTATCATCTGGTAAAAACTGAGAGATACCGGATTTATGGTTGTAAGATATTTCTTTACCAAAACCACGGACATGGCCCCACTGGCTGCACCCAGTATGATAGCAAGGCTGCCTAATACGACCTGATGATCAAACTCTGTCAGTAGAATTTGATCCAGGAAAACGACGGAAACTCCGGCCAGTCCCAGGATAAGGCCAATGAATTTGTTCCACGAGAATTTTTCGTTTTTGAGAAGAAAAATAGCGACAATACCTGTGAATAAAGGGAATGTTGCAAAAAATATTGAAGTCACTCCGGCACTCAGGTACTGTTCACCCCAATAGATTAAACCATAGTCCAACGTATACATGAGGAAGGCACTTAAAGAAATAATGCCCAGATGACGCCTGGAAATTCTGAGAGGAACTCTTTTTATAAAGATGAAAATGGCTAAAAATATGAGTGCAATTGAAAAACGAAGACTTGCCCCCAGGAAGGGAGGTAATCCTTCCAGGCTTATTTTTATGCCAATCCAGGTGGTACCCCACACCAGGCAGAGGAAAGCGAAAACCAGGTATCTTATCAAAATTGTCCTAAAATTATGCTTGAGCTGTTGAAATAATCGTTATAAAATATGAAGGGTGAATTTAATCGGTTCAATACCCGGATTCAAGCTCTTTAGACTTCCTCTATGAGAATTGAAATTGAGAAATTAGTGATAAAACCAAGGGTAAGAAGAAACATGATGATCATTTACTTTATACGTCATGGAGAATCTGTGGGAAATAAGGAAAATAGATTCCGGGGTCGGCATGACTTTGATTTAAGTGCTAATGGAATCAATCAGGTAGAAGCTTTGAAAGATGAATTATCAGATATAACCTTTGACTGTGTCTATACCAGTCCTCTTTTACGGGCAAAAAAAACTGCTCAGATTATATCGCAGGATAGAGTTCAAGTCACTACAGCCGAAGAACTGATCAATGTGAGTCTGGGAAGTTGGGAAAATAAACCTAAAGAAGATATCCGCAGGAAATATCCTGAATTATGGGATATCTGGCTGACGGCCCCCGAAGAATTGGAATTTGAGGGGATGGAGACTTTTGCCGAGGTTCAGAAAAGATCGTTCCAATTTATTATGCAACTTGTATCTGATCATGCAGATCAAACGATGGCCATCGTTACCCATCGGGCAGTGCTTAAGCCTTTATTTGCAGCTCTTTTGGGTATTTCCGGTCGTTATTTCTGGAAGATTGATGTTGATACAGCATCATACAGCATCGTTGAATTCAGACCGCAGCGAGGTTTTACCTTTACCTGCATCAATCAAAATAAGCATTTGGAGAATTATATTCGTGAAGATCTGGGATAAAAGATAGGGGACAGACAATAATTTTATTTGAAATTTCCCCTAATTCTGTAATAGTATTATCAAGACGTCATTCCGATCGAAGTGAAGAAGAGATTACCGATTGAAATTAAGCCTAATCCAATTAATGCATTTTATCTTAAGACGAAAGCTCAGAAATCCGGACACATTTTAAACTTTGCCAGTCATCAAAAAAATGTGGAAATTACAACCGACAATTAGTAATCGATTGAGAATGATTCAATATCTCATTCTTATTTTACTGTTTTTTATGTCACTTGTATACTTCAATTGTGAGGATAAAGACATGAGCGTAAAAATTGGGGATATTGCACCTGATTTTAAACTAAAAGATGAAACTGGAAATTTCCGCAGTCTGGAAGAATTTCGGGGAAGCAAAGTAGCCTTGTATTTTTATCCAAAAGATGATACCCCGGGTTGTACCAAACAAGCATGTAGTTTACGTGATGGATATTTGAATCTGAAGGAAGCAAATATTGTCATACTGGGAATAAGTTATGATTCTCCGGAATCACATAAAAAATTTGCAGAAGAATACAATCTCCCTTTTCTCCTCTTAAGTGATGAAAATAGAGAGGTAGCAAAAAAGTATGGTTCCTCCTGGCGTGTACTGGGTAATTTTTTAATCAAAAGACAGACTTACCTTATTAATGAAGATGGCATCATTGTCGATATTCTAAAAAAAATTAATGTTAACCAGCATGCGCAGGAAGTTATCAAAGCATTTCAGAAGGCCCTCTAAATTGAAAAACTTGCTAAATCATAAAACCAGTAAACTCTATTCTAGTCCTGTGACTATTTTATCCACTCTGGTTGATATTTTAATCTTCAAACCTGGTAGGTATTGATGAGTCTCTCTGTTTTTCATATATATTCCGATGTAAATCAGCAGATGCACAAGGCCAGTCTCAGGGAAAGAATCATTGCGCAACTCATCGACGGAATCATCCTGGGAGTTTTCACCAGCGTGGTCTTGGTATTGTTCAGCAGAGGTCAACTTTATGCGGTCTGGATTTCTCCGATGGTTCCCGTTTACCTGCTGCACTTTACAGAAGGTTACCTTCCCCATATCTCCGACTGGTGGTGGGGTGGCTACTATACAAGTTTTAGTTTACCTTTTTTAACAGATCTGAATGTGGCATTCCCTTCTCCCTTGCAATGGTTTTATTACGCAGCCTACTATTTATATTTTCACTCCTGGTTTGGTCAGACGCCGGGGAAAATGATGAAGGGATTGGTTGTGCTGGATGATTCCGGTCGCTTGCTATCTTTCCGGAAATCTCTGTGGAGATGGATCGGATACATTTTGTCCCTTATCCCACTTGGAACCGGATTCTGGGTATATTCAAATCGGAATAACCGGCGAACATGGCATGACCATCTCGCCGGAACAGATGTCTTTAGCTTCATGCATAGCAGGGATTAATCTTGTTGCAACTTCCGGTATATGCTGTCTTATTGACCCTTAACTTTGGCAATTTCTTCTGCAAGTATAGGCAAGATTTCCAAAGCATCACCTACAACACCATAATCGGCCAGTTTAAAAATAGGTGCCTCCGGATCCTTGTTTATTGCAACAATGTATTTTGAGGATGCCATTCCTGCCTGATGTTGAATGGCCCCTGAGATACCACAGGCAACATATAAATTGGGTGATACTGTTTTCCCGGTTTGCCCCACTTGCTCGCCGTGATCACGCCATCCCGCATCCACCACAGCGCGTGAAGCGCCGATTGCTGCACCAAGATTTTTAGCTAGATTTTCAACCAGATGCCAGTTTTCAGGTCCCTGCATCCCGCGTCCTCCGCTGACAATGATTTCTGCTTCGGTGACGTCTAATTTGCCGCCTCCCGTTTCCACAGTCTCTTCAACTACAGCTTTCGGGGCCGGGATATCCCTGGATAATTTTACCACTTCACTTGAGACTTTATTTTCAGCGGCTTGAAATATATTGGGTCGAATCGTAGCCAGTTGAATCTCAGAATTCAGAGAAACTTTGGCCCTTAGTTTTCCTGCAATGACCGGTCGCTCATAGGAGATATTATCATTTTCATAAGTGTAACCAATGATGTCCTGCACCAGCGGAGCGTTCAGTTTGAAGGCGACTCGGGGCATGATATCTTTACCCATGGAAGAGGCCCCCATAAGGACATGCGTCGCTCCAATTTCCTTGACAGTCTCTACAATAAGATGCGCAAATACATCCGGGCTGTGTTTTTCGAGTGAGGGGTGATCGATGGTATATACCTTCTCTGCACCGTATAGTCCCGGGCTGCTGTTCAAGGAGTCCAAATTGGTACCTATAAGTATTGCAGATACGGTTCCGGACATCTGACCCGCAAGCTGGCTGGCGGTAGAAGTTGCTTCGAAGGAGACTTTCTTTATGTTATTGTTTCTAATTTCATAAACAACAAGGATGTGTGACATCTGTTATTACCTCCGGTTC
>CBDUVK010000041.1:0-13795 GCA_965370645.1 uncultured bacterium | reverse complement strand
ATCACCACAAGAACTGCCCATTTATATGTCTGGGCTAGCCTTAGAAAGGAGATTTCTATGAAAACCTTCAAACCTATTACCTTAAGCATGATAATGTTGATGTTAGCAGGGATGGTACTGGATTGCTCAAAGGAATCCACCACTGAACCAGTGGATACCCGCACCGGATCTTTATTATTGGGCAACCTGAGCGTGGCAATGGTACCTGCTGGTATAGCTTATGTCAATGTCATAGCAAAAAATAAGGAGAACCAGGAGGAGACGTTTTCCTCCAGCAGTGGAGATGCAAGCATCGCTACAGTCATGCTGGTATCAGATTCGAAAATTAAAATAACCGGAGTGGATTATGGTTCCACCAATATTACCATCACCAGCGTATCGGGAATAAGTAAGACCTTACCGGTCTGGGTGTATGACCATAAGGTTCTGGATGCAGGAGAATTGTTAATTACCTTCTGCGATGATTTTGAATTCCGTTGGGATGACCAGGGCTCCGGCGGGAACTACAATGGGTCATATTATCATCCGCTGCCCACCGCAGATTTTAAAGCCTTGGGCTCACTGGGATTCAGCGGCTATTATTATCCCATTGGAATCCATGCGGTAATGGTTGTGAAGGCCAAGCAAGGTTCCGATGCCTTAGCTGCACCACTGGACTATACACTGGTATATAATGACGCGGGTTCCGGTGCCAACAATGATGGCTCCTTCTGGACGCCTGTTCCCCCCACCGGCTATGTGGCGATGGGAACAGTAGTTCAAGTAGGCTATGGCAAGCCCAGTCTGGATGATGTGGTATGTGTGCGGGAAGATCTAACCATTCCCGGTGAAGCAGGTGACTTTATCTGGATTGACCAGGGAACTGGCGCGAATATGTGGTTAGGAACCTGGGAAATTGATCAGCCCGATGCCGGTCCCCATGAAGATGCCTATCTCTCTACCGGCACATTTGTGGGTTGGCCCCACTGGAATCAACCCTCGGTACACCCGGTAATGAATGTTCTCAACGTTCCGCTGCCACTGTTAGAGGAAGCACCTTACCAAACCTATGTTCCTAAATTAACTGGGTATGATAAACCAGCGGATGAAACTGTACCGACCATGGCCAGAGAAATGTTGGTTCCATGTACCATTGTGAGGGATCCACTTTATGATCCCAGCAATCCCTTCTGGAGAATCACCAACTCACCCTTTTACAGGATGGAGAGACAGGTATATTATAAACTCCTGTATCACAACCACAATCAGACTTCTCAGATTCAGACCAACAGTGTCCTGATCCGATCCGGAGTAACCACCACCGAAAGTGAAAAATACTGGAATGAAACCAGCATTTCGATTACCGTGGAAGTTGGAGTCAGCATCAAGATGTTTGAAAGCAAAGTATCTACTACCGTCAGTACCTCCTTCGGGTATGAAACTATGACCTCGGTAGCAGTTCTCCAGGAGAAAGAGGTTACCTCCACCATAAACACTTCTCCGGGAAAGTCAGCGGCGTTGTGGCAACAATACAACCGCTATGTCCTGAAGCGCCACAATGGAACGACCTTAGAACCAGTATCAGCCTGGGAATTCGGTATCGATAGTTATGTAACGGATGAATACCCGGATTAAAAAAAGTATTGATAAAGAGTAAGTCTCGTACAGATATGTAAAGGTGTAAAAGATAATGGTTACAGTTTATTTAAATAATTTTTATCTTCTTTGAAAATGAGTAAGCTGTTTAATTATTTTAGACGCTATTTTTGTTTTTCCACTAATTAAAAATAGAATTAAACGATTTTTTATAGGATAATTTTCTACCTGACAATCTGCTCAACAGGACGCCCGCACACTTAACATGAGCAGCATGCTAGGTCAAACCGGCGGTCGCCTGTTAGCAGTGACCGTTAGAATTTAATAATTTATAACCTTCTTACTTCAAATCTAATGGTTTGAAAATTGTAACGAGCACCTCCCTTGAGTGACGAATTATTCAGGATTTTTATCTCTGAACTGTTTTATTCACATTGAGAATGCCCCTAAACCTAATGATTCATTCATGACTCTCCGGGTAAAATATTTAATACCCGCCATGCCAATTTCTGTAAATCCCATGTCTTCCTAAGTCTTTAAGCCGGTATTTGTCTTCCCTTATCTCACATGGTATATTGTTTGAACTTTAAGCTATATCGATATGTCCGAATTTATTGAAATCAAAGGAGCCCGGCTCCATAATCTCAAAAACATTCATGTTCATATCCCCCGTGGAAAACTGGTGGTAATCACCGGTCCCAGTGGTTCTGGCAAATCCAGTTTGGCATTCGATACCCTCTATGCTGAAGGACAAAGACGCTATGTTGAATCGCTTTCTGCATATGCCCGGCAATTTCTGGAAAAAATGCCTAAACCCGAGGTTGACTTCATTTCCGGAATACCTCCTGCAATCGCAATTCAGCAGAAGGCGCCATCCGGAAATCCCCGTTCAACGGTGGGAACGGTAACGGAAATTTATGACTACTTACGCCTCCTGTTTGCCAGGATTGGAGAAATTTACTGCCACAACTGCGGCTCACAAGTAAAGAAAGATCTACCCGAAAATGTGTTTGATTCAATTGAAAGTCTCCCCTTAAAAACTAAATTTTATATCGGATTTCCTCTTCAAATCAGCACCGGAGAAGAAACCACAAATCTACAAGAACTGATTTTATCAAGAGGATTTCTCAGAATTTGGCAAGACGGGGTAGTCATCGATTTACGCGAAACCGAAATCAATAATGATCAAAGAAACAGCTGTGTAATTGTTGATCGCCAGATTCGGACAGTTGAGATGGATCGTGCCCGCCTTATAGAGTCCATCGAAACTGCTTTTTCTGAAGGTGAAGGTAATTTATGGCTTATCAGCAATGAAGGGGATATTAAAAAATTCAGTCAAAACTTTCTCTGCAATAACTGCGGTACCGGTATGTTGGAACCGCAACCGCGATTATTTTCCTTTAATAATCCCTTCGGTGCCTGTCCGGGTTGTCAGGGATTTGGCAATATGATGGAATTAGATTTCAAAAAAATTATTCCCGATCCAACAAAAAGTATCCGCGAGGGGGCAATTCAACCCTGGAATTCTGCATCGCACCAGCGTATTCTCACTCGCCTTGCGAGCATCGCTCCTGATTTTGGAATATCTTTAGAAAAGCCATTTCAGGATCTAACGGAACACCAAAAGGATATTATTATAAACGGAACCCGAAATTTTCCGGGAATCCGCGGCTTTTTTAAGAAGTTGGAAAAGAAAAAATATAAGGTTCATGTGCGAGTATTTCTCAGCCGCTACCGGAGTTATTTTACCTGTACTATCTGCCATGGCAAAAGGTTACGACCCGAGGCTCTGGCCATCACCCTCTCCAATCGGAACATATCTGAACTGGTAAAAAAGAACATTAACCAAATCGATACATTTTTTCAAAAGCTCAAACTGTCGCAGCACCAATTTAACATTGCCCAACAATTGTTGAAAGAGATACAAAATCGACTGCAATATTTAAAAGATATGGGATTGGATTACCTCCAACTAGATAGACGAGCCAACACCTTAAGTGGCGGAGAATTTCAAAGAATCAATTTAGCAACTGCCCTGGGAGCCGCCCTGACCGGCACCTTATATGTTCTGGATGAACCCACCATTGGTCTCCACCCCCGGGACACCGGGCGATTGATGAACATTTTAAAATCTCTAAGCAACATGGGAAATACCACAGTTGTTGTTGAACATGAGCGGGACGTTATCAGGAATACCGATTATATTATTGATTTAGGACCTGCATCAGGGGAAGCCGGGGGACAATTGATGTTTGAGGGAAACCTGACTGAATTTCAAAAATTCCAGGGGAGTTTAACGGCACAATACTACCATCACTTAAAATCCATCCCCAAAAAAAACAAATACCGTAAGGGTAACGGACTTTTTATCAACATACTTGGAGCCAGCGAACATAATCTTAAAAACCTGGGAATCCGATTTCCGCTGGGCATGATGATCGCCATCACCGGGGTATCTGGTTCAGGAAAGAGTACTCTAATCCATGAAGTGCTCTATAAGGGTTATCTTCAGACCAGAGGTAAAGCCAAAGAAGAGCCGGGAAAGTTTGATGCAATTCGTGGTCTGCATAATATTTATCAGATGGAGCTCATCGATCAATCTCCTATCGGAAGAACACCACGAAGCAACCCGATTACTTATATCAAAGGATTTGATGAAATTCGTAAGTTATATGCTTCGCTTACCCGATCAAGAGCCAATGGGTTTACACCAGGTCATTTTTCTTTCAATGTTCCCGTGGGACGGTGTGAAAATTGTAATGGTGACGGACAGTTAAAAATTGAAATGCAATTTTTGGCAGATGTATATATTACCTGCGATATTTGCAATGGTAAAAGATATAAAAAGAATGTCCTGGAGGTACATTATAAAGGGAAAAATATTATAAACATTTTAGAGATGACGGTGGATCAGGCCCTTGATTTTTTTAGTAACTACCCATCCATTATCCGAAAAATGAGGGTATTACAGGAGGTAGGACTGGGTTATCTTAAATTGGGACAATCGGCAACTACCCTCTCCGGCGGAGAAGCTCAGCGAATCAAACTGGCTGCGCATCTTAACCGGAAAACCCATCGTGATGTTCTTTTTTTATTTGATGAACCAACCACCGGTTTACATTTTGACGATATTTCAAAATTACTGGAGGCATTTGATGCGTTGATCGCGAAAGGCGCCTCAATAATAATAATTGAACATAACATCGATGTAATCAAAGCGGCAGATTGGATCATTGATTTGGGTCCGGAAGGAGGGGAAGGTGGAGGTTACGTGGTAGCAGAGGGTACGCCTGCTGAGATCGCAAAAAATCCCCGCTCATACACGGGACATTATCTCAAAAACGTTATTTGAGATCGATGATTATAGTTATTCTTTTATCAAATAGTTCTGAATAAATTTTACACTCCGGGCCGTTGCACCACAATTTTCCTGCACTACCCGATAGGCCTTCATACCAGATTCAAGCCGGTAAACATCATTTAAATAAAACTTTTCCACCAGGGTGCTTATTTCCTGTGAATTGCGGACCTCCCAACCTCCCCGATGGGTTTTCAGTAACTGGGCTTCGTAGGAATTTTGATTCATGGGACCAAATATAGTGGGTATCTGGAAGACAGCTGCTTCAAGCACATTGTGTATATTTTGTTTAAAACTGCCCCCGATATAGGCTACTTTTCCGGTGCTGTAAAGATTAGCAAGGACCCCGATCCTATCGATGAGTATAAATTTTTCATCACTAAAATTTTTAATATCAGATAGCATGATGACTTCCAACGGAGATATCTCTTCTCTTATTTCTTCCAGATGGAGTAGTGTAGGTTCATGCGGGCAGATAATAAACAGCATATCAGAATATTTTCGTTGTAACTCGATCAGGGCCGGTAGAAGGTGAATTTGATCCTCGGGCCAGGTACTCCCTGCGACTAAAACCCAGCGGGAATTGTAAATTTTTCGTGGAATGATTTCCATTTCCAGAGATTCATCACGTCTGAATAAAACCTGGTCATATTTTGTATCACCTACCATGATTAGTTTTTGATCATCTACCAACATCAAAAAGTTGGATTCGTCTGTATTCGAAATGGTCAATATTCGGGTGAAGTATTGATAGATTTCACGGTGAAATCCTCTGGTGAACCAGGAGAGACGAGCACTTTCCCGGTGTAACGACGCATTAATTAGAAAAAGCGGGATCTTTTGGAGATGCATCATCCATGTCTGATTCGGCCAAACATCATGCTTTGCAATTATCCACACGGAAGGCCTGGCTATTTTGATAAAACGCCAAATTGAACAGATAAACTCATGGGGTGAAAAAAGAAATAAATCAACTGCCGGAAAATTTTTCACATTTTCAAATCCGGAAGGTGAAAAAAAGCATACCACTATTTTTAAGTCCGGATTCGTATTTTTCAGTTCAAGTAAGAAGGGTTTTGTATGCTCAAATTCTCCCATGGAAGCCGAATGGAGAACCACAAGTTTATGGTCAGGATACTGTCCCCTGAATGCGCGGAGTTTTTTATTCAGACCGATTCTTCCGATAATCCCCTTTCTAATTTTTTGATTAAACGGCATGGCAAGAATCAGAAGCAGGTAAAGTACCGGAAGAAAAATCAAATTATAGATAATCATGATAAAAAAAGATGACATTCAAACCTCAGATTCTTCAATAAGCTGACCTTACAACCGCTATTGTGCGAATTTATCGATGGTTAACTTATCGCCGTTTTATGAGTTCATAGGGCGCAGCCCGTAAGTCATAATAAATATTCTGATAATTTTTATAACGTTCCTTACTAATTCTGTTCTTATTAACAGCCTCTTTTACAGCACAACCGGGTTCTTTCAGATGCATACAATCATTGAATTGACAAGCTGCCTGAATCTGCTGAAATTCAATAAAATATTTTTTCAGCTCATCTCGATAGATATCCCAAAGCCCTAATTCCCTGATACCGGGCGTATCGATAATATAGCCACCGAAGGAGAGCGGAAAAAGCTCCACAAAACTTGTGGTATGTTTTCCTTTGGCCGTCTTTTCACTGATCTCTGAAATTCTTACCGTTGCCTCCGGTTCAATTTTCTGAAGAAGAGAGCTTTTCCCCACGCCTGAGTGGCCAACAAGAATTGATACTTTACTTTTTAATGCGGAAGATAACTTGTTCAAACCCCGGCCGGTTATAACGGAAGTAAAATAAATGTCATATTTTAATTTTTGATATATTTTAACAACCTCCAGAAACATATCGTCTTGTGCCAGATCAATCTTGTTCAGGCAGATCACACTGTGAAGCTCATTTTTTTCTGCAATAATTAAATACCGATCCAATAAACCCCATTTAAATGCCGGTTGCTTTACAGACATGATAATAACCATCTGATCAATATTGGCGGCAATGATATGTTCGCGATAAGCTTTACCCTCTACGGTCCGGCTTAATTTTGAGCGACGTGGTAAGATTTTCTGGATGACGCCCTCATCACCGGAGATTTCAGTTACAATGACATTATCTCCCACTTTAACGGCGGACAAGTCTTCCCGGGATTTTCCTACTATTTTACCACGTACAACGCACTTGAGGATCTTATTTTCAAATCGGACCAGGTAGTGATTGCGGGTTGATTTAATCACTTTCCCCTGGTTTTTGACTTCTGCCTTACTCAACTCTACCTCACCTTAAGCTGGTGAATATCACAAAAGAATTTTTACCTGAAGTGTAGGTCGCCGGGCGATTCATATCATAAAATTTATTGAAGAAAAAATCAGAAAACATGCAGGGATTTTAGAAAATTACAGATTTCTTTTTCCTGTTTGCAGATGGCCCCTGATGAAGCGGACACATTTCCGTTGGATGGTATTTTATATTGAAGACTTCCTCTAATATTCTCGGACAGTAATCGTTCGCAAGTTCCGCACTATCTTCACAAACTTGTAAGCTGATTACATCTGCGGGTTGTTGAAAATTCTCATCGGCAATTTCCAGAGAATCATAAACCCGGTTTACAAAATCCGCCCAGATTGGCAAAGCAGCGATTGCACCGGATTCCCCCCTTCCCAGGGAAAGCTGCGGATCGTCCAAACCAACCCAAACACCCGCGGTAAGAGCCGGTGTAAATCCGACAAACCAGGCATCTGTAAAATCATTGGTTGTCCCGGTTTTACCTGCAGCGGGTTTAGTGAAACCAAACTTCCATCGCAGACGACCACCTGTTCCGGCATTGACAACTGATTCAAGAAGATTAGTCATGAGATATGCGGTTGCTTTACTCAGTATCTCATTTCTCCGGGTTGGCATTTTAAAAATTACATTACCATAGCGGTCCTCTATGCGCGTAATTGCATATGGTTCAACCCGTACACCTTGATTGGCAA
This sequence comes from uncultured bacterium, assembly GCA_965370645.1. Classification (GTDB taxonomy): domain Bacteria; phylum Calditrichota; class Calditrichia; order RBG-13-44-9; family RBG-13-44-9; genus RQOF01. The sequence goes on along the minus strand of CBDUVK010000041.1, from coordinate 5,846 downwards.
AAATTCCAAAGGCGGAAACAAGTTCGATTGGAATTACCTCAGAACTTCCCAATGCCAGGGTCGGGAATGGCCGTAGAGAGGTACTTATGCCCATTTTATGGGCATAATCTACTACTGTAGCAGGTGTAATTTCCTGAATTAATCTTACTGCGATCAAATTTATAGACATTTTAACAGCTTCTCTAATGGTTGTCGGACCACCAAAAGTCTTCTCGTAATTTTCAGGATCCCAACGAGTTCCATCGGGATTAATGACCACGACGGGCTGATTTAGGAATTTATCAACTGTGGTATATCCATTATCTATGGCAGCAGTATAAAGAAAAGGTTTAAAGGCGGAACCGGGTTGTCTTTTTGCTTGAAAGGCACGATTGAATTTTGATTCGGCAAAATCCCTTCCACCAACCAGCGCTAATATATGTCCATTTTCATGATTGATGACCACGAAAGCCACCTGCACTATAGATTTTTCTGCAAAAACCGAATCCGGCATATCCATTTTCTTTTTCAACGCAGTAAGCTTTTTCATAACCCGTTCCTGCAACTCCGGGAGTCCGAAATAAATAGCTGAATCGACTGCAGTCTGTACTATGCTGTTTAATGTCGTATATACATTCAATCCATCTTCATAGATATTTACATTTAAAGAGTCCCCAATCACCTGAAGTCTCTGACGAACGTATTCAGTAAAGTATGGGGCCATTTTACTCTGTTCACGAAACTCTTTGACACTGATGGGAATCTGACTCAGACTATCATATTCAGTCTGCGTCAACGCTCCGGTTACTACCATATTTCTGAGAACCAGGTTTCTCCTGGTAAAGGATCTATCTGCATGTGTTATCGGAGAATAATAGGCCGGTAAATTAAGCAAAGGTATTAAGGTGGCACTTTCCTCAATAGTGAGTTCAGAGGCCTCCTTATCAAAATATCGCTTCGCAGCGGCCTGAATTCCATAGAGTCCCAAACCATAGTAAGCCTGATTAAGATACATCTCCAGAATTTCTTGTTTAGCGTAGGTTCTCTCTATCTGAATTGCAGTGATAATTTCACGAAGTTTGCGATTGACTGTTTTTTGAAATCCAAAATACAAATTACGTGCTAATTGCATGGTAATAGTGCTGAAACCCTGTCTAAATCGCAATGAAATTAAGTTGACTGCAATAACTTTGGGAATTCGCTTGACATCGATGCCCCAGTGTGCATAAAATCTGCGGTCTTCAGTAGATAATACAGCCGATATGGTATGCGGGGGAATTTTTTCGATGGGGACATAGACACGATTAAACTTAAAAAGTTCATGGATTAATACCCCATCATCCGAATAGACACGAGTTACCAGAGCGGGATCTATATTCTCCAAGTCGGTTAAGGAAGGAAGTCCGCTAATCAGATAGATAAAGTATCCGATAATCAGAACAGAGAATATGACAATAAATATATTCCTGCGGTTCTCTCTGAAAAAATTTGGGATGGTATTTCTGCTTTGAAAATTCACTGGTCCAATTTCAATAGTTTTATTTGGATTCAGGGTTTTACACTAGCCCCAGGGAACTTGTATCCCTCTTTTTAATTCAATAAAACAGTTGAAGTTAGAGCGCTGTATAATTCAATGCAAGTTATTTTTAGCGAATTCAGGAAGGCTTAAATTCTGTTATGGAATTGATACAATTTAAAAGTTATATTAGCTGATTAATTTACGATTATTGATTTATGAAGATTAAGAATCATTGGATAATATTGCTGTTTTTTGTGCTGCTTGGCGGGTGTGCATCGGGTTCACGTATTAAATCCGAAGCCTTATCGGAAGCAGATAAAGAAAAAAATGCTAAAGCCTATGATCATTATTTCCAGGGCTCACTACTTGATTTTCAGGATGAGTATGAGAGAGCTCTTCTGCAATACTATCAGGCATTATTATATGATTCTTCCTCCGCACAAATTCATAAAGCTATTGCTCGAAATCAAATCCGGCTGCAGAGTTTTGAGAGTGCCTTAATCCACCTTGAAAAATCCCATTCTTTGAATCCAAAAGACCGCGAAACATTGAATTATCTGGCAGAAGTTCATTATAATCTCAACCATTTTCAAAAATCCATCGGCTACTATAAGCAATTATTAGCACTTGACCCTTACAACAGCAGTGTGCAAAACAATTTAATATTCCTCTACTCCCAGCTAAAGATGGAAGAGGAACTCCTCAATTTTTATAAAATGATGATGGATTACTATCCGGACGACAACAAGTTCGCAGTCCAGTATGCCTTGTCAAATATCAAACAGCGCAATATTCCCGAAGCACAAAAGGTTTTGGAAGAAGTAGTGAAAGAGGATTCCACCCAAATCAACGCTCTGATGGTTCTGGGTAATTTATATGAAGTTCAGAAAGATACCGCTCAGGCGGTGAAAACGTATAAAAATATTCTCTCTCTTGATCCCCGGAATGAAGATATCCTTAACCGGATATACCAAATTTTACGATCTCAGGGAAACTGGGAAGAAATCGAGAACATATATAAATCCATTCTGGAATCTCAAAAAAATAATACCCAAGTTCGTTTAATCCTGGCCGAGACTTACTATTTTCAGGAAAAAAATGATTCTGCAAGAACAGTTCTTGAGCCGGTTCTGACCGATGATACCTACCGGTTTGCTGCATTCGAATTATTAGGTCGAATTGCCTTTGATCGTGAAGATTTTGAAGAAGCTGAAAAATACTTTACTTCTCTTACCGAGGAAACCCCGCAAAATCGATTTAGCTGGTTATTCCTGGCCATTATCTATAATCGTCAAAGTCAATTCCAACAGAGCCTCCTGGTTCTTGAACGATCGTTGAACATTCACCAAAATGATGTAGACCTACTTGCGATGTATGGTTCCACCCTGAGTCAGGTTGACCGTGATCGTGATGCCCTACCGCCACTGGAAAAGGCCTTGGAATTGAACAAGGAGAATACTGCAACCATTACCTCTATAGCTGCGGTTTACGACAAATTAGAGATGTGGCATAAATCTGACTCCCTCTACAAAGAGGCTTTGGATAAAAATCCAAGAAATGCTTTACTTCTCAATAATTATAGTTATTCACTGGCACAGCGGGATCTTCAACTTGAAAGGGCGCTTGAAATGGTGGACAGAGCACTGGAAGTCGATCCCGACAATGGTGCTTATCTCGATACCAAAGGCTGGATTTACTATAAGATGGGAAAATTTGAAGATGCACAGCGTTTTATACAAAAAGCGCTGGACTCCCGTGAAGAAAGTGCTGAGGTATTGGAACATATGGGCGATATCTACTATCAGCTGGGTGAATTAGAAGAGGCAAAAATTTACTGGCAAAAAGCCCTTGATAAAGATCCCCAAAATTTTGAATTGACACAAAAAATCCAGGATTTATGAAACAAGGCTTATTTCTGATTATCCTGCTCACAATCCTCAACTGCACGCCAGTTACGATAAAGAAAACATCCCAGATTAAATTTGACTCCCTGCAAAACTGGCCTGTTTTGTACCACGAAAATTACCGGAAATTGCGAACCTTGAAAAGTGAGGCTCGAATCAGTTTGGAGTCTGCCCAATTTGCCACAAATTTTAATGTCAACCTAATCTATAGTGCCCCGGATACTCTCTTTGTACAGGCTGAAGGTCCGTTTGGGTTGGATATTGGCAAGATTTTTATCGGACGGGAACGATTTATTCTCTATAACCAGTTCAATAACCAATTCATCAGTGGATCCCTGGATGATGAATATTATAACACCTTTCTGGAAACTGAATTGACATTTCGAGAAATCAGAAATGGATTTATCGGATACACTCAGTTACCTGAAAACCTAATTTTAGCCGAAGAAAAACATGGTATTTTTATCGCAGCAGTGGATGGCAATAAATGGCGATTTACGGTGAATGTTAAAACGGGAACATTGAAGACCTTCGAGATTATTGAAAACAATCAAGTTGTGTTCAAGCAAGAATTACTGAGTTATACTGAATCAGAGGGCATTGTTTTCCCGCGTTTTATACGAATGATCTTGCCACAGAAAAAGGAAATGGTTGCAATTTACCACAAAAATATCAAAATTAATCAACCTGTTGATAAAAGAAGTTATTCAATTGAAGTTGGACCAAAAACCAAACAACTTATCATAGACTAGTAATTTTATATGGATATCTCTATTGTTGTACCGGCTTATAATGAAGAGGAATCTCTGCAGGAATTAATTCAAAAGCTTTCCCAAACTCTACACGGTTTAAATAAAAAATGTGAAATTATTATTGTAGATGATGGGAGTACCGACGAGACTCTCTCTACCTCAATAAAATTGAAAAAAGAATTTCCCTTACTCAAAATTATCAGCTTCCGGAAAAATTATGGCAAAAGCGCCGCCTTGTCCGAAGCATTTAAGTTGGCAGATGGGGATTATGTGATCACAATGGATGCCGATTTACAGGATGATCCGGAAGAAATTCCAAACCTGATTTCCACTCTGGAATCCGGTAATTACGATCTGGTTTCCGGCTGGAAGAAAGAACGTCATGATCCCATCTCGAAAACGATTCCTTCAAGAATCTTTAATTTCGTTACCTCCAAGATATCCGGTATTAAGATTCACGACTTTAATTGCGGACTAAAAATATATCGCAAAGCGGTTGTTAAAGATCTTAAGATATATGGAGAACTGCATCGATTTTTACCAGTCCTGGCACACTGGAATGGCTTTCGGGTAGGAGAATTAGCAGTTCAACACCATCCCCGCAAATTCGGGAAAACCAAATTCGGTATCTCACGTTTTTTTAACGGATTCTTTGACCTTCTTACCGTTATATTTATCACTCGCTACCAGACTTCTCCGCTGCACATTTTTGGCATGTTAGGACTCATGTCAGCTCTATTCGGATTTGCCATAGAAATTTACCTGAGTATATTATGGTTCATGGGTAAAGGTATTCGAAACCGGCCTTTATTCTTCCTCGGTATTCTGGCAATTATCGTAGGCATACAGTTCATCGTATTCGGCCTGTTAGGTGAAATGATCACTGCCAGGTTCGCTGAGCAGACACATTATTCTATTAAGGAGAAGATTGAATAACCGCTGTCAAACTTCAAAAAAACATAGATGAAAGAAAGTCCCACCTTCTCATATCAATATTACAGCGTTATTGTACCCTCATATAACCGCCGAGATGAAATATCGGATTTGCTTGAATCTTTCGCTGCTCTGGATTTTGATTCTTCCCGGGTTGAATTAATTATTGCAGATGATGGCTCCCAAGACGATACGGTTACACTGGTTGAGGACTTCCGGAAAAAACTATCATTTCCATTACGATTTTATTCGCAACAAAACCAGGGACCTGGTGCGGCTCGCAACATGGGTATGCAACATGCCAGAGGTGATTTTTATATCTTCATCGATAGCGATTGCACCGTGCCTGCGGACTGGCTAACCAATATCGACCGGGCTTTGCATCAACATCAGGCCGAAGCATTTGGTGGTCGGGATAGTTTCCGGGAAGATTTCCCCGATTTACTTAAGGCAATAAACTACTCAATGACTTCATTTATCACCACGGGAGGTTTGCGCGGTCGTAAAGGAAAAAAACTGGCAAAATTCTACCCACGCAGCTTTAATATGGGACTTTCCAATAGACTATTCGAACAAATTGGCGGATTTGGTTCCCTGAGGCATGGTCAGGATATTGAATACAGTCATCGCATGATAAAAAGCGGCGCAAATATTATATTCATAGATAACGCCATCGTTTATCACAAACGCCGGACCAGCATAAAAAAATTCTACAGACAAGTATTCAATTGGGGTGTTGCCCGCATCAACTTATACAAG
>CBDUVK010000040.1:0-13967 GCA_965370645.1 uncultured bacterium | reverse complement strand
ACCGGAACCAGCAAGGGACGTGGTTTTGCAGGTGTCGTAAAAAGACATAATTTCCGGGGTGGACCCGTGACGCATGGACAATCCGACCGTCTTCGCGCACCCGGCTCCATCGGGCAGAGTTCATACCCTTCCCGGGTTTTTAAAGGTGTACGCATGGCCGGACAAATGGGGAATAAACAGAAATCCGTTCTGAATTTACGTGTTGTTAAAGTGGATTCTGAAAAAAACCTGGTATTTATCAAAGGTGCAATCCCCGGTGCCAGAAATAGCTATGTAGAGGTTTATCAATCTTAAAGAAAGTGTGTGGAGTTGAAGCTATGGAACTCAATGTTTATAAAATTGATGGTACAAAAACAAATCAGAAAGTAAAATTAAATCCGGAAGTATTTGAAATCACTCCCAATGAGCATGTCGTGTATCTGGCTGTGAAGACATTTTTAGCTAATCAGAGACAGGGAACACATTCCACCCGAACCCGGTCAGAAGTTGCCGGAGGAGGTGCCAAGCCTTTCAGACAAAAAGGGACCGGGCGAGCGCGGCAGGGGACAATTCGAGCGGCTCAAATGGTTGGTGGCGGCCGGGCACATGGAACACATCCTCGTGATTATAGCCAAAAGCTTTCTAAGAAGGTGAGTAAGCTGGCCCGCAAATCGGTTCTGTCGACCAAAGCCAAAGAAAGTAAATTAATGATTTTGGAAGATTTTACTTTCGAGGAACCCAAAACCAAGCGAGTTAAAGAGATTTTAGATAGCTTAAAACTGGATACAACCAATGTTTTATTTGTAACAAAAGATTTGGACAAAAATCTAATTTTAGCATCGAGAAACATCCCCTATACAAAAGTGCAGAAAGCACCGGAATTCTCAGTTTATGATGTTATTCATTCCCACTACGTGGTGTTTCAGAAAAGTGCGGTTCAAGTTGTGAATGAGGTGTTGGTATGAAAGATGCGAGAGATATAATTATTCGACCTGTGCTTACCGAAAAAGCATTGCGGTTAAAAGATATGGAGAATCAGTATATCTTTAATGTTGCCATGGATGCGAATAAAATTGAGATAAGGGCGGCCATTGAAAAGCGATTTTCAGTGAAGGTTAAAAGTATCAGGACGGAAAATGTAAAACCAAAACCCCGTCAACGCTTTACTCGCAGCGGAAAGGTACGCGGTTATACTTCTCGATGGAAAAAAGCATTTGTCACCTTGCAGCAGGGTGACAAACTCGATTTTTTGGAAAATTTGTAGAATTTTAATGGAGTTTACTTATGGGATTAAAGAAATATAAAGCAATCACACCGGGTATCCGTTATCGCGTTGATTTAACCAATGATGATGTTACAAAGGATACTCCGGAAAAGTCTTTACTTACTCCTCTAAAACGGACAGGGGGGCGAAATAATCATGGTAGAATTACTGCGAAACATCGTGGTGGTGGACATAAGCGCCATTACCGGATTATCGATTTTAAACGCAAGAAAAATGATATTCCGGCAACTGTAAATGCGATTGAATATGATCCAAACCGAACGGCCCGGATTGCTCTTTTACACTATGCAGATGGTGAGAAGCGTTACATTCTAGCCCCCGATGGGTTAAAAGTAGGAACTGAGCTGGTCTCGGGAGAAAAGGCGGCAATTAAAGTAGGAAATGCTTTACCTTTGGAAAAAATTCCTATGGGTATGGAAATTCATAATATTGAGATGGTACCAGGCAAAGGGGGGCAAATTGCGCGGAGCGCCGGATCTGCAGCGCAATTAATGGCTAAAGAAGGGAATTTTGCCCTAGTGAAGATGCCTTCGGGTGAAATCAGAAAATTCAGGTTGAATTGCTATGCGACTATTGGACAGGTGAGCAATGTGGAATGGGATAATGTTTCCCTTGGAAAAGCAGGGCGGAGCCGCTGGTTGGGACGCCGACCCAAGGTGCGAGGTGTTGCTATGAACCCAATAGATCATCCCATGGGTGGTGGCGAGGGAAAATCTTCCGGGGGTCGACATCCTTGTTCCCCCTGGGGTCAGAAGTCCAAAGGTTTAAAGACAAGAAAGAAACGAAAAAAGTCGGACGTAATGATTGTTAAACGGAGAAATGCATAGGAGTTATCATGGCCAGGTCCCTTAAAAAAGGTCCCTATATTGATTCAAAATTGATGAAGAAAATTGAAAAATTAAATGATACTAATCAGAAAAAGGTAGTAAAAACCTGGGCCCGAAAGAGTACCATTCCACCTGAATTTGTAGGCCATACTATCGCGGTGCATAATGGAATTAAATTCATTCCGGTTTATCTTACGGAAAATATGGTTGGTCATAAATTAGGTGAGTTTGCATTAACCCGCACTTTCCGCGGGCATGCGGGGAAATCAGAACGGGCTGCAAAAATACTTAAATAGATGCGGAGTAAGGAATGGAAGCGCAAGTTAAAGCAAATTTTTTAAGAACTTCGCCTTTAAAAATGAGGCGTGTCCTGAATGAGATTCGAGGCCGTAATGTTGAGGAAGCCCTCAATTATTTGCACTTCTCCCCTAAAAGGAGCGCCGATTATATTGAAAAAGCACTTCGTTCTGCCGTGGCAAATTTCTTCGAGGCTTATGAAGGTAAAAAAATCACCACACGGGACCTCTTTGTAAAACAGGCTTATGTGGATGGAGGACCGGTGCTGCGTAGATTTAGATCTATGTCAATGGGACGGGTTGGCAAAGTGAGAAGGCGTACCAGCCATTTAACGCTGGTTATCGAAGGTAAAGATAAAGAATAAACGGAGGAATAACTTGGGCCAGAAAACAAATCCAATCGGCTTTCGATTAGCTGTTACGAAAAACTGGGAATCTCAGTGGTTTGATGAAAAGAATTTTGGAAAGATGTTAAATGAAGATCTTTTGATTAAAAAGTATGTACGAAAGAGAATTCCCGACGGGGCGATTTCGAAAATAAAAATCGAACGAACCCCTAAAAAAGTCCTGTTAGAATTGAATACTGCCCGACCTGGCGTGGTTATCGGTAAGAAGGGTGCTGAGGTTGACAAGTTAAAAGAAGAGTTGAAAAAACTGATTGCCAAAGATGTGCAGATTAACATTAAAGAGATTAAACATCCGGAATTAGATGCATCTCTGATTTCACAAAATATTGCACGACAATTAGAAGGTAAAGTATCATTTCGCCGTGCAATGAAACGATCTATTACCTCGGCTATGCGTCTTGGGGCAGAAGGCATCAAATTAACCTGCTCGGGGCGTCTTGGAGGTGCAGAAATGGCAAGAACTGAATCGTACAAAGAAGGGCGAATTCCTTTGCACACCTTGCGTTCTGATATAGATTATGCAACTCATACGGCTGTGACAACTTACGGCTGCATTGGGGTCAAAGTTTGGGTATGCCACGGAACAGTTCTGGAAAGATAATTATTGAAGGAGAATAACTTATGTTAATGCCGAAAAGGGTAAAATACCGTAAGCAGCAACGGGGGCGAATGCGGGGTAAAGCGCAAACCGGTAATACAGTTGCTTTTGGTCAGTATGGTTTAAAGGCACTTGAGGCCCATTGGATTACCAGTCGGCAAATAGAGGCAGCTCGTATTGCCATGACTCGCTATATCAAACGCGGTGGTAAAGTATGGATTCGCATTTTTCCTGATAAACCGGTAACCAAGAAGCCTGCGGAAACCCGGATGGGTAAGGGAAAAGGGGCCCCGGAATACTGGGTAGCCGTCGTTAAACCCGGAAGGGTGATGTTCGAAATAGAGGGTATCTCGGAAGATGTTGCCAAAGAAGCCATAAGGCTGGCATCTCAAAAGTTGCCTATTAAAACAAAGTTTGTCTCACGTGAACTTGTTTGAGGTTGATGAGAAATGAAAGTACAAGAGATGAGAGAATTACCGGTAGATGAACTGGAAGGTCGACTGGAAGACTTTAAAGATGAGCTGGCGAATCTGAATATTCAAAAGTCGACTCATCAGCTGGTAAATCCCAGTCGTATTAATATTGTAAAAAAAAGCATTGCTCGAATAAAATGTGTTCTGCGCGAATATGAATTAGGTATTTCAAAACCGAAAACAGAAACTAAAGCTTAGGTTGCTTAGCATTATGGATAGAGGAAATCGTAAAGTCAGAGTCGGGGTGGTCGTTAGCGATAAGATGGAGAAAACTGCGGTGATTGCAGTTGAACGCTTAGTAAAACACCCTGTTTACAAGAAATTCATTAAACGTACCTCCAAGTTCAAAGCACATGATGCCCAAAATGAATGTCAAATTGGAGATTTAGTTAAAATTATGGAGACCCGGCCGTTAAGCAAAACTAAACGCTGGCGGGTGGTCGAAGTGCTTGAAAAAGTAAAATAATATCAGAAGTTGGAGTCGTTACTATGATACAGGAAAATTCGAGGCTAAATGTTGCGGACAATTCAGGAGCAAAAAAGGTTATGTGCATCCGGGTTTTGGGCGGTTCTCATCGACGCTACGCTTCAATAGGAGATATTATTGTAGTCAGCGTAAAAAGTGCTATCCCCAACGCTCCGGTGAAGAAGGGAGAGGTTTCCAGGGCGGTGGTTGTACGAACTAAAAAAGAGATACGGCGCCCTGACGGCAGTTATATTCGATTCGATGAGAATGCAGCTGTGCTCTTGAATGAACAGGGAGAGCCCCGGGGTACCCGAATTTTTGGACCGGTGGCCAGGGAACTCAGAGACAAAGATTTTATGAAAATTGTATCTTTAGCACCAGAAGTACTATAAGCAGGGAAATGCGATATGAGAAAGATTGTTAAAAGTGATTCGGTAATTGTCTTAACTGGGAATGATAGAGGTAAAACAGGAAAAGTTCTCAAAGTTTTTCTGGATAAGAATCAAGCTGTGGTGGAAGGCGTAAACTTAATCAAGCGACATACTCGACCCACAAAGGATTTACCTCAGGGCGGAATTGTGGAAAAAGAGGGACCTATCCAAATGTCGAATTTGAAAGTCGTTTGTCCAAAATGTAACCAGCCTACCCGCATCGGCATCAGAATTCTTGAAGACAAGTCAAAAGTTCGTTTTTGTAAAAATGTAGACTGTGGAGAAATGATTTAAAGAGAAGAAGGCTTTATGATGAAAAATAATCGACCTAGATTAAAGAAAAAGTTTAGTGACGAAATCGTTTCTCACATGATGAAACGATTCGGATATACCAATGTGATGCAGGTTCCTCGATTGAAGAAAATCAACCTGAATATCGGCGTTGGAGAGGCGATTCAGGATCCCAAAGCATTAGATAGTGCAATGAACGATCTGAGCATCGTTACAGGTCAGAAGCCCTATTATAGAACGGCAAAGAAATCGATCTCCAATTTTAAATTGCGGGAGGGAATGAAAGTAGGAACCGCCGTTACATTACGCGGGCATAAAATGTATGAATTTTTAGACCGTTTTATTAACCTTTCTGTTCCCAGAATTCGCGACTTTCGGGGATTATCCGACAAGGCATTTGATGGTCGGGGGAATTATTCCTTGGGTGTACAGGAACAAATTATTTTCCCGGAAATAAATGTGGATAAAATCGATAAAATTCGGGGAATGAATGTCACATTTGTAACCAATGCTAAGAGCGATGAAGAAGCCTATGAATTACTCAAGGCATATGGTATGCCTTTTCGACAATAAATAAGGAGCTCGGACCTTGGCAAAGAAATCAATGGTAGCAAAGGCTAAAAAGAAACCAAAATTTAAAGTGAGAAAATATACCCGTTGCCAGCGGTGTGGCCGCCCACGTGGTGTCTATCGTAAGTTCGAATTGTGCCGTATTTGCTTCCGAGAGCTAGCAAATAAAGGCGAAATTCCTGGTATATTTAAAGCAAGCTGGTAGGAGAACAAATTTATGAGCATGACAGATCCTATTGCCGATTTTTTAACCCGAATTCGCAATGCCATTCAAGCCGGACATCGACGTGTTGACGTACCGGCCTCCAATGTTAAAAAACGAATGGCAGAAATATTATATGAACAAAAGTTCATCAGAAATTACATTATTATTGATGATGGAAAACAGGGGACCATTCGGATTTTTCTTAAATTTGACAGCGAGGGGAATTCCATAATTAATAATTTAAAACGTGTGAGTACCCCTGGTCGGCGATACTATGTTGATACGATTCATCTTCCCCGGGTTAAAAATAATATGGGAATTGCTATGATTAGCACTTCCAAAGGAATTCTGACAGAACGTCAGGCCAAAAGGGAAAATGTAGGCGGCGAAGTTCTTTGCTACGTCTGGTAATGTTAATCTAGAGGAGTATTAAAGTGTCACGTATTGGAAAATTGCCAATTCAAATTCCCTCCAACGTTGAAGTCAAAATAGATAAAGGCGTTGCCTGGGTGAAAGGACCAAAAGGGGAATTACGTATCAAGGTGAGTCAGGAAATGCAATTTGAGCATGGAAATGATCAGCTAGTTGTGAAACGTCCCTCTGAGACGATCAAACACAGATCTTTGCATGGCTTAACCAGAACACTTGTAAATAATATGATACTTGGCGTAACCGAGGGATTTCAAAAAAACCTTGAAATTATCGGAGTTGGGTATAAAGCTGAGAAACGCGGTAAAGGTTTGCTCCTTTCCCTTGGTTATTCTCATACTATTTTTTTTGCTCCACCGGAAGGAATCAATATAAATGTACCTGCTCCGACCAAAATTGAGGTGAGTGGTATAGATAAAGTCCTGGTTGGTGAAGTGGCCGCCAAGATCAGGTCTTACCGTCCACCCGAACCCTATAAAGGTAAGGGAATTCGCTATGAAGGAGAGATGGTGAGAAGAAAAGCCGGCAAGACTGCTGGATAATCAAGCACAGGTAATTTGCAAGAGAAGAGAGTCAAAATGAAAAAGAAAAAAAGAGTATTTGGGGATAAAGACAGACCGCCGCTTGGTGTATTCCGAAGCCTGAAAAACATTTTATGTCCAATAGTTGTCGATAGTGCACAAAAGACAATCATTGGCGCCTCCAGCAAAAGTAAAGAAATCCAAGGCGATCTGAAAAAGAGTAAAGGCAAAACTGAAAAGAGTAGAATAGTTGGAGATCTAATTGCGAAAAAGGCCAAAGATAAAAAAATAAAGAAGATTGTTTTCGATCGCAATGGATATGCCTATCACGGCCGAGTCAAAGCGCTGGCTGAGGGTGCCCGGGAAGGCGGTTTGGAATTTTAATTGAATAAACGTTGAGGTGATTGAGTGGTTGACAAAGTAAGTCCACATGAATTGGAATTAAAAGAGAAAGTAGTTTATATCAATCGTGTTGCCAAAGTAGTTAAAGGTGGCCGGCGTTTCAGTTTTAGTGCTATTGTTGTTGTTGGAGATGGCAGTAGTCATATTGGTGTTGGGCATGGAAAGGCAAATGAAGTGATCAATGCAATTAACAAGGCAACCGAGAAAGCCAAAAAAGAGATTGTTCACATTAATTTAGTTGGAAATACAATCCCGTATACAATTTATGGTAAATACGGTGCTGGCAAGGTGATCCTCAAACCTGCCAGTCCGGGTACAGGGGTCATTGCCGGAGGACCGGTTCGGGCTATTTGTGAAGTTGTGGGTATTAAAGATATTTTAACCAAAGTGATCGGTTCTCAAAATCCCCATAATATCGTGAAAGCAACCATGACCGCTCTGGAAGCGCTCGAAGATCCTGGCACCATTGCACGCAAAAGAGGTATGTCATTAGCGGAATTGTTCAGAGGATAAAAATTCGGGAAAGATTAACATGGCACAAAAAAAAGGAAAGAAAATCCGAGTGACCCAGATCCGAAGTATCATTGGTCAAAAACCTAGTCATAGGAAAACGATTGAAGCATTGGGTTTAAAAAAAATCGGACAATCTAAGGAATTTAATGATACACCTCAGATAAGGGGTATGATCACAAAAGTCAACCATATGTTAACTTGGGAAGAGATTGATTAAGTTAGAGGTTTTACCTATGGATTTATCAAGTCTAAAATCAGTGAAGGGTTCTACTCGTAATCGCAAGCGGGTGGGGCGAGGCGAAGGCTCGGGAACAGGTGTTACGGCAGGTAGGGGAAATAAAGGCCAGCATTCTCGTTCCGGATCAAAAAAACGCCCCTGGTTTGAAGGCGGGCAGATGCCCTTACAGCGTCGCTTACCTAAATTCGGTTTTACAAATTACGGCAAGAAACATTTTCAGGTTGTAAACTTAATGGATATAAATAAAGTCGATAAAACCGAAGACATTACACCGGAAGTATTAAAAACTAAGGGGTTGGTCAAATATGCTGATCGTCCTGTAAAACTTCTGGGTGGCGGAATACTTGAAAAGAAATATAATATTTCAGTTCATGCAATCAGTAAATCCGCCAGGGAAAGTGTTGAAAAGCTAGGAGGTAGCGTCACAATATTATGATTGAAACCTTTCGAAATATATTTAAAATCCATGATCTCCGGCAAAGAATTCTTTTTACCGTGATAATTCTGGCACTGGAGCGTGTTGGAACTCATATTGTGACCCCGGGAATTGATACTGAGATTTTAGCGGAAGGAATGAAAAATATCGCCGGAACTCTTTTTGGTCTTTATGATCTTTTTGCCGGTGGTGCTTTCAGCAAGGCTGCGGTGTTTGGCTTGGGAATTATGCCATACATTAGCGCCTCAATTATATTCCAGCTATTGGGTGCGGTGGTTCCCTTTATTCAACGGCTTCAGAAAGAAGGGGAAGAGGGTCGTAAGAAAATCACCCAGTATACTCGCTATGGCACCCTTCTCATCTCTGCGATGCAGGCGTTTGGAGTGGCGGTCTTTCTGGAAAGCATTGAAGTAAATGGTGTAAAAGCTGTTATCGACCCGGGTATGGGATTTCGCGTTCTAACGATGATATCCATGTCCACCGGTACAATACTCATCATGTGGCTGGGAGAACTTATTGATGAGCGTGGAATTGGTAATGGTATCTCACTCATCATTTTTATTGGGATTGTTGCACGTTTACCGGCTGCTCTCATTGAAGAGTGGATTCAATTTTCCAGTGGTAACCGGGCATTGTTGATCGAATTATTTCTCATCGTGCTCGCTTTTCTGATTGTAGCTGGCGTGGTATTACTCACCCAGGGTACCCGTAAAATACCAGTTCAGTATGCAAAACGGGTTGTGGGCCGTAAGGTATACGGAGGTGTCAATACTCACTTTCCTCTTCGCGTTAATACCGCGGGAGTCATGCCCATAATCTTTGCGCAGGCAATTATGTTCATTCCCAGTACCATGTTTTCATTTTTCCCTGACAGTGAATTCATGGGAACTCTGCAGCGGGGCTTTTCAATGGAGTCGTGGTTTTATTGGCTGGTCTACGGTATTATGATAATCTTTTTTACCTATTTTTATACGGCAATTGCCCTGAATCCGGTTGATGTGGCTGATAATTTAAAGAAACAAGGTGGATTTATTCCCGGTGTTCGTCCCGGCAAAAAAACCGCTGAATATTTGGATTCTATCTTAACCAGAATTACCTTACCCGGTTCAATCGCACTGGCTTTTGTTGCGATTATACCATATATACTGGTACGGGTATTTAATATATCCTATAATTATGCTTCGTTTTTTGGTGGGACGGGTTTATTGATTATTGTCGGTGTTGCGCTCGATACAATCCAGCGCTTTGAGTCTCATCTGTTTATGAGACATTATGATGGTTTCATGAAAGGTGGCCGGATTCGCGGAAGAAGAGGCTAAATGATTCCTATTAAAAACGAAGAAGAGCTCGAACTGATGAGAATCAGTTCGAAAATAACATCAGAAGCATTTGAATATATTCGGTCTTTTATAAAACCCGGTGTCTCAACTGGAAAGTTGGATGAAGAAATAGAAAAATTTATTCATTCAAAAAATGCACGACCTGCGTTTAAAGGACTATATGGATTTCCTGCGAATGCCTGTATCTCGGTTAATGATGAAGTGGTACATGGTATTCCCTCTCAAAAGCGCATTTTACAGGAGGGCGATATTGTAAGCATCGATATTGGCGTGGAGAAGAATGGGTATTTTGGAGATGCGGCTTTTACTTTTGCGGTGGGTGAAATATCACAGAATAAAAAAGACTTAATGCGTGTTACTCTGGAAGCACTCTATAATGGAATTAAAAATGCCATAGATGGTCAGCGATTACAGGATATATCTTATGCCATTCAATCGCATGCAGAAAGCCATGGGTATACGGTTGTGAGGGAATTGGTTGGTCACGGTATTGGTAAAGCACTTCATGAGGAGCCACAAGTGCATAATTTTGGAAAACCCAACAAGGGCCCACTCTTAAAAGAAGGAATGGTCCTGGCTATTGAACCGATGATTAATAAGGGTGAACGATATGTGATGACTATGGAAGACGGATGGACTGTATCAACCCAGGATGGTCTTCCTTCTGCACATTATGAACATACGGTGGTCGTTAAAAACGGGATACCGGAGATATTAACTGAGCATGAATTAATTAAAGAGGTAATATAATTGGCTAAAGAACAGCCTATTGCAGTTGATGGTATTATAAAGGAAACCCTTCCCAATGCAACTTTTATTGTTGAATTGGAGAGCGGACATAAAGTGTTGGCACATGTTTCCGGGAAAATGAGAATGCATTTTATCAAGATTTTGCCGGGAGACAAAGTAAAAATAGAATTATCACCTTATGATCTAAAAAGAGGCCGTATTACTTACCGTTATAAATAATTTTAGGTTGCCGAGGAATGAGATGAAAGTACAAACATCAGTAAAAAAACGTTGTGAACATTGTAAAATAATTCGCAGAAAGGGAGTTGTGCGGGTCATTTGTAAGAAAAACCCAAAACATAAACAAAGACAGGGTTAATAAATTTTAAGGAGGTTATCTTGGCTCGTATTGTCGGGGTAGATTTACCCAAAATGAAGCCTATCGGAATTGCATTAACGTACATTTTCGGACTTGGTCAGACATCCGGCCGAAAAATTTGTGCGGAAGCAAAAGTAGATCCCACTATTCGTACCAAAGATCTGACTGACGAGCAGGTACGCGATATCCGAAATGTCATTCAACAGAAATATAAAGTTGAAGGCTCTTTAAAAACTGAAATTAATATGAATATTAAACGTTTGATCGACATCAATTCCTATCGCGGTATGCGTCATAAGATGGGTTTACCCGTTCGGGGGCAACGTACCCAAACCAATGCACGTACCCGGAAAGGCAGACGTCGTGCGGTTACAGGCAAACGTAAATAAAATGAGGAGATTCTGAATTGGCTCAAAGAGGTCGAACTTCCAAGAAGAAAAAAGAGAATGTAGAGGCACAGGGAATTGCCCATATTAAATCTACATTCAATAACACAAACATAACTTTAACCACCCTAACAGGTGCGGTGATATCATGGGCTTCGGCGGGAAAGGTTGGCTTTAAGGGTTCCCGAAAAAATACACCATATGCAGCCCAACAAGCAGCAGAAACAGCTGCCAAGGAAGCCATGGATCTGGGTCTCAGGCAGGTGGCAGTTGAAGTTAAAGGTCCTGGTGCCGGGAGAGAAGCTGCCATTCGATCCCTTCAAGCCGCCGGATTAGAAATTTCAAGTATTAAAGATGTGACGCCTATTCCACATAATGGATGTCGTCCTCCCAAAAAACGTCGAGTGTAAAATAATTATTGGAGAAAGCAATAGATGGCACGTAATGCAGGCCCTGTTTGTAAATTGTGCAGACGCGAGGGCGAAAAATTGTTTCTTAAAGGAACACGCTGTTTTTCGGCAAGGTGTTCATTTGACAAGAGATCCTATGTTCCTGGTCAACATGGCGTAAATCAACGGACTAAACTTTCTGAATACGGAATTCAGCTTCGGGAAAAACAGAAGGTAAAAAGAATCTATGGGGTGCTGGAATCTCAATTTAGAAATTATTACGACCGTGCTACCCGAAGGAAGGGTGTCAGTGGTGAGAACCTTTTAAAATTGTTGGAAAGCCGATTTGATAATGTCATTTATCGTTTGGGTTTTGCTCCCTCTCGTAACAGTGCACGCCAGTTGATCTTACATAGGCACTTTAAGGTTAACGGTGGAGTAGTAAATATACCTTCCTACCTAATGCGACCGAATGATGTAATTGAAGTCCGGGAAAAAAGCCGTAAATTGGGAGCTATTCATGAATCTATGAAAAGAATTAAAGATGATACCATGCTTCCCTGGTTAAATTTGGATAAAGCGAAGATGCAAGGTGTGTATACGGATGTTCCTTCGCGCCAGGATATTCCGGTAAATGTCCAGGAAAATTTGATTATCGAGCTATATTCTAAATAATCAGAATAATAGAAATCTTAAAAAACTTGGGGATATATGAATTACGTTAATCTATTAATGCCTGAAAAAGTGGAGCTGGATGAATCCAGTTTCTCTGCAAACTTCGGAAAATTCACTGTTCAACCTCTGGAGAGAGGCTTCGGGGTAACTTTGGGGAATGTCTTCAGAAGAGTGCTTTTATCATCTCTGCAAGGGGCTGCGATTACGGCAATCCGGCTTGATGGAGTACAGCATGAATTTTCTACTATCGATGGTATACGTGAAGATGTTGTTGACCTCATTCTCAATTTGAAGGAAGTGAGGATTAAGCTGTTAAATAAACGTCCTGATAAGGTGAGTTTGCATTTAAAAGGTCCCAAGGAATTCAAAGCCGGGGATATTGGAGATAATACTGCTGACTTTGAAATTCTTAATCCCGATCATCATATAGCGACTCTTAATGAGGATGCCGATTTTGAGCTGGAAATCCGGGTCGGGAAAGGCCGTGGGTATGTATCCGCAGAGGAGAATAAACCTCTTGAATCCAGCATCGGATTAATACCTATCGATTCCATCTTCTCTCCCATTCGCAATGTACGCTATGATGTAGAAAATGTTCGGGTTGGCCAGAGGACTGATTACGAGAAGCTAATCCTGGAAATTGAAACCGATGGTAGTTTAACACCGGACGATGCACTGACCTACGCCGGTAAAATTATTAAGGATCATATCCAGTTATTTATCAATTTCGAGATTGAACCGGAAGAAGAAGAGACCCCGGAAATTGATGAGGAGATCCTGCGGGTGAAAAAACTTCTACGTATGAGTGTGGATGAACTTGAACTCTCTGTGCGCTCTCATAACTGTTTAAAAAATGCCAATATCAAGGCTATCTCTGATCTGGTCAGACTTGATGAAACTGAACTTCTAAAATTTCGCAATTTCGGGCGGAAATCGCTTCAGGAGATTCAGGATATTCTGGAGAAAAAAGGTTTATATTTCGGAATGGATGTGGATAAATATCTGAAGGGTGAAGACTAGTCGTAACTGGAAAATCTAATTATATTGGAACGAATGACAGGAAAGATAGGGGTATAAAATGCGGCACCGTAATAAAACCAAGAAACTGGGAAGAACTAAAGCGCATCGTAAGGTTACACTTCGAAATTTAGCAACTGCGATACTGGAACATCACCAGATTAAAACGACCCTTGCCAAATCAAAAGCTGCCCGCAGTTATGTGGAAAAACTGATTACTACCGGTAAAAAGGACTCCCTGGCGGCCCGAAGGCAAGCCTTTAAGTTATTACAGAATCATCGATTGGTTAAAAAATTGTTTGACGAAATTGCGCCTACATTTTCGGAAAGAAGTGGTGGATATACCCGGGTAATAAAATTGGGTCGGCGAAGGGGCGATGGTGCTGAACTGGCAATTTTACAACTGGTTGGTTTCGAGCCTGTATTGATCGAAGAAAAGAAACCTTCAGAAAAGAAGAAAAAAGCTGCCCCAGCCAAGAAAGAAAAGAAAGACGCCTGCTGCGGGGCCAAACGCTTTGTGGCTTCTGCTTGCGTTGCTTGTAGGCGGGATGTTTTACCTGTTTTGGTACAACTCAACCAACCACAATGTGAAAACGCTGCCATACTCTTCGTTTGTCAACCTGGTTGAAGAGGGCAAGGTTGAAAGTATCACGGTACAAGAAAATTACGTCACAGGTGTTTTAAA
>CBDUVK010000039.1:0-14123 GCA_965370645.1 uncultured bacterium | reverse complement strand
TACTGAACATCAGGAAGGCTCTGACTTGAACCTGAAATTACTACCTGGTAGACAAACTGTTCCTGCTCTCCCACCGGATTACGGTCTACCGAAGCTGCAATTTGAATTTCATCAGCATGTAAAAGCTGAAAAATTGCGAAGATAAAAACAAAATAAATTACTCTCATCAGCTGATTCAATCTTACCAATCCTTTTCAACCGGTGCTATTCTGGCAGGTCGTTGAACCTGCCTCAATTTCTGGTTTTCTCTCTCTTCACTCTTCAGGGCCTGCAAAATTCTTTCCGCTTCCTCTTTGGTTAATTCTTTCTGTTTCTCCTGAGGTTTGGCGGATTTTTGTTCGTTTTCCTGCTTATCATCATCTTGCTGGGCTTGTTGCTGTTGATCTTGATTTTCCTGTTGCTCCTGTTGTTCCTGGTCATTCCCCTGCTGTTGCTGCTGCGATTGTTGCTGATCCCCACTCTGCTGCTGTTGCTGTTGTTGCTGATTCTCCATCGGTTGTTTCTGAGCCATTTCTTTCAGTTTTGCCCGAACCAGTTCCAGATTATGTTTGGCGTCCTGATCATCCGGATCCAGATCCAGGGCCTTAATGTAGCTCTGAATCGCTTCCTGGTATTTGTTCAATTGATAATAGGTATTTCCCAAGTTATAATAGATTTTTTCACGCATGGTAATTTCAGGTGTGCTCAAAGCCTTCTCATACGACTTCAGAGCTTCTTCATAATTTTTCTTTTTATAGAGTGATTCGCCCACATTATAGTGTCCCACCGGGTGTTCAGGATCGTCCAGCAGTGCATCCTGGAAATGCTGTAGCGATTCATCCCACTGTTCCTTCTCAAAAGATTTTATTCCTTTCATTACCTTTGAGCGATCCATCTCCGCTCTCCCGGGTAGGATCATGGCACTGACAAGAAAGAGCACTATCCAAATTGAAATATTATAGATATTTTTCATGTTATCAGACTCTGCTTTTCCACCTGTTTTATTTTTCGCCGTTCGCTCAATAAAGATTCAATGATTAGTAATATGAGGGTAATCAATAGAAATATTTGAAAACGATCCTCGAATTGAGTAAACTTCCGGGAAGAGAGTTCCTTTTCTTCCATTTCCGAAATTTCCTGGTAGATTTTCTTCAACTCGGATTCACCGGTGCTGGAGATATAATATTTTCCGCCTGTCTCAAAAGCAATTTTTTCCAGAGTGAGGACATCCAAGCGGCTGGTAACCACCTGACCACTACGGTCTTTCTTATAACCTACGCGGTTTCCATAACGGTCGAATTCGGGAATGGGTGCCCCCTGCTGGGATCCAATTCCGATGGTATAGATCACTATCCCCTCTTTTCGGGCCTCTTTGGCGACTTCCACCGGATCTCCCTCGTGATCCTCGCCATCGGTGATGAGTATAAGAACCTTATGTTTAAGCTCTTTGTGAACAAACGATTGTTGAGCCAAATCAATAGCATTTCCGATGGCCGTTCCCGGCTGGGGTATGATATCAGTATCGATATCGCTGAGAAATAGTTTTGCTGCACTATAATCAAGGGTTAGTGGGCACTGTACAAAAGCGATACCCGAGAAACAGATCAGACCGATGCGGTCGCCCTGTAAACGTTCGATAAGAATCGATATTTCATGCTTTGCTGTCTCCAGCCGATTAGGTACGACATCTTCCGCCAGCATGCTTTTCGATACATCAAGAGCGACAAATATATCGACACCGCTCCGTTTCACCTCCTCTAATTTGGTACCAATCTGGGGATCAGCCAGGGCGAATACCAGCACTATAATCGAGAGGATAATGATGGCAATTTTCCAGTTCTGTTTCCTGAGGCTGGTTGAGAGCGTCAACTGCTGCACCAATTCTTCATCTCCAATACGGCGCAATAACCGTCTTTTTTGGTAGAAACTCCAGACAAAGAATACAATAAGCAGTGGTATTATCCAGTATAAATAGAAAAAATGTGGATAACCGAACTGTAACACAATATCAATCCTCTACAGTAATACTTCTTAAGGTAATTTACGTAAAATGGTATTCAACATTAATATTTCCAGGATCAGAAGGATCAAACCGGCGCCGGCATAATTCACATACAATTCACGGTATTTGGTAAATTCCTTCACCTGGATCTTGGTTTTTTCCATTTCATTGATTTCCTGGTAAATTTGCCGCAATTTTTCGGTATCGGTCGCTCTGAAATACTCCCCACCGGTCTGATCGGCAATTTTACGCAGCAGATCTTCATCAATTTCTACCGGCATAGACACATATCTTCTCCCAAACAAGGGATCATCGACCGGATACATGGCTGAACCGCGGGTTCCGGCGCCAATGGTATATACCCGGATATCAAAGGTCTGCGCAACCTGTGCCGCGGTGAGCGGATTGATTTCACCTGCATTATTACGGCCATCTGTCAGCAAGATAATCACCTTACTCTTTGCCTTGCTGTCCTTCAAGCGCACAACCGAAGTGGCAATCCCATTACCAATTGCAGTGCCATCCCAGGATTCCGGAGCAATTTGAATCTTATCCAGCAAATCGGTGAGGACACCATAATCAAGGGTGAGTGGACACTGGGTAAATGCTTCACCAGCAAATATAACCAGGCCGATCCGGTCATTGTTGCGGCCCTGAACAAACTCTTTGGCAACTGCTTTGGCAGCTTCTAGGCGGTTCTTGGGCTTGAAATCTTCCGCTTTCATGGAGGAACTGACATCCAGAATCAACATAATGTCGATCCCTTCAGTGGTGATTTCCTGTTTTCTTGTTCCTGATTGGGGACGTGCCAATCCGATGATAATCAGAATCATAATAATCATCCTGAATATATAAGCATATTTCCGCACCCTCTGGCGCCAGGTAGTTGGCAAGTTTTTCATATGACGGAGGGTAGAGTATTTCACCTTACCGCTCATCCGATGGCTTCGACGCCACTGATAATAAACCAGAAGTGGGATAACTGCTAATAATATCAGATATTCAGGATTTGCAAATCGAAACATACTGTTCCAAAATTGATTAGTTCATCCCGCACCTGCGGGACCACAAAGATCATAATCCGGCATCTGACGGACTCGAAGACACTAAGTATTTCAGAAATTAAAAGATCTAAATAAAAGCTATGTATTTGATTAATTTAAAAAATGATTTTTAAGCCATTACTTATTATGATTTTGTGTCTTAGTGATTTAGTGGTTATGAATTATTCAGCCTAATTATTTATTTCTATCATCCATATTTTGAAAACGGTCACTCATCTCAGGATGCGGGAATCTCATCCGCCATAGTGACCGGTTCTTCCAGGATTTCATCCAATCTTAACTTTAATTCTTCAATCTTTCTCTGTGGTATCAAATAGACCGACTCATATTGATCCGTAGTTGCATAGATATTATTTTCTTTCTTGCTGCCCAGTTTAACCTGTAAGACTTTCCCATTCTCATCGTACAGTGTGACTTCCACCACAGGTGAATCCAGACCATACAGCGCCGGATTATATTTCCCGTCTACGACAAATTCAACCACGTTGGTATAATCCAGATTGGAAAAAAAAGTATTCATTTTCTGGGTTTTAACAGATTGCCTGCTGCTGTCATCCAGAAACCAGTTATCACTGCTGTCCTTTACACAGCTGAAAGTTGTATCGCTATAACTTACTGAAACCCGGACAATATCTCCACGGGTAAACGTGATCATATCTTTCCCCCGAAAATCCTGCGTGGGGCGATTAATATCTTTGACCAGTGCAGAGTCAACTTCAAAAATCGGCTTGCGAGTTTCATCCCTGGCATAATATTTACCATTTAATTTTTTACTCAGGATAAGCTCTTTCTGTCCCTGATCCGGACCAAGTATCAGGCTGACCTTGAATACCGGATTTTTCAGACCGTATTTTTCGAGATCCTGACCAGTTTCATTCACAAACTCTTTGGTCTTATTGGACCCTAATTTAGTGAGAATACTGTTAACTTTGCCATTATCAGCAAGCCGGTTAGTATTCACAATATGCCAATTTGTAGAACCACTCTTCTCAAACTCGATCAGCCCAAATTTATTTTTAAGCACAATTTTTCGGACATCGGTACGCTTAAATTGCAGGTAGTTTTTATAACGTATATCAAATAATTTCTTCTCAAATGAACTCTTTACACTCTGGTTGATTGTAAACACAGAACTGTCTGATTTATTTGCAAATACAAATGATCCTACCGGTGCCTTGTCACCCATCCGGACGGAATCAGCTAATCCTGATTTATCCTGTAATTCGACAAATATTGCTCTTTCACCCAGACCAAAATTTGACCGTTCATCAGGTAGAATATCAAATTCTGCCTCCTTCCGGGCATCAATCAGGCTGCTTAGCATGAAATTGATGGTCGATTCATCTGCTTCCGTATAAACAGGATCGGTAATTTTCCACTGATTCTGGATTATCTTAACCGTAAAATGACCGTTAAAATTACGGAAACTGAAAGATTTCACACTATCCTTAACCACGGAAAATAGTTTTTTGGTATCCGCTTTGGCTTCTTCTTCTTTTTCATACTGCTTGAATTCAACAAAATAGATATAAATTCCAAGAGCTGCGAAAAGAACAAATAGAAAAAGTGTATTTTTCAAATTCATCATTGACCTCCAAATAATTCAATCGTCAATCTTCCATCACGGCGAAGTAGATATCTCTATATAACGGTAATTTCAAACTATCGGCGCTTGAAATAGACAAATACGCCAGCAATCACCACCAGCAGCGGCAATGCAAAAACACTGACATATAGAATGATTTTACTGTCTTTGGCTGTTAGATTAACCCGGCGGTCATCAATCTCCTTGGGCCTGATGGTAATCATATCCTCTTCCTCTGCCAGCCAGTTTACAATATTCAGGAACAGATCCTTATTTCCGGAATTCCGAATATATCCGCTGGCAGCAAAATCAGAATCGCCCATCACCAGGATCTGGGCTTTCTTATTGCCACTCATGGATTTGGTTGAAACAACCGCCAGGGGAACCGGACCTTTCAGATCCCGGTCTGCATCAAAGGCGACCTGTCGGTTCTTATAGTCAATTTCTCCCCAGCTGCTGGGTGAGCTTTTGAAGAGTATAGTGGTAGTAAATCCCTCTTCTCCCTCGGTCGATTCTCCTATTGACCGTGCCTGGGGATAGAAAGTCATTACACTAAAATCTTTAAAAATTTCATGATCTTCATAATTGCTCACTAAAGGGATCTCAGGTCCCATACCGAATAGTTGGCCTACCCCGCTGGCATCTACCACCAAATCATCCTGAAATTGAAATTTATATGTGGTCAGAAAATCCATTAGATTGATATTAATCTGCGGATCCAGCATCACAAAGTATTTGCCCCCGCCTTCGATATAACTCTTAATCGAATCCAATTCAAACGGAAAAAAATCGGCTTTGGGACCGGCTGAAACGAGAACAGAACAATCCCGGGGAATTTTTCTTTCTTCGGCCAGATTTATCGATTTAACCATATAATTTTCTGACGTAATCCCGTCCACAGCCTGTTTGTAATCCTGCGGTGTTTCCCCTTCAATATTGCGCTCACCATGACCTGTGGTAAAGTAAATCACTTTATCCAGCTCCCGGGTTACCTTGATGATCGCATTTGTTAAATTACTTTCACCGAATTCATTGATGGTTTCCCGTTTTATTCCACTTTCCACCACCACAGTATTGTACTGTGTTACATTATAACGACGGGCAAGTTGGGGCTGCTCATTGGGATCTACGAATTCATATTGAGTAAATTTAGAGCGATATGCGTATTCCTCTAACAGATCCCGGGCCATGATTTCATCTGATTTCTTATAAAAGGCATATATCTGAACTTCCTTATTCAAATCGTTGAGCACCGATTTTGTTTGCTCTGCCAGGCTGTACAGCCCCTGTGAAGTCAGATCTTTGCGAGCATGATGCCGGTTGGTGATGAACGCCAACAGAACCATAATTCCCAATACAATGAGTGCGGATAGGACTGTATTAGCACCATATTTGACAAAACGGATATTCAACTCTTTCTGACGGAATTGAAAACGGTAGTAAATGGCAATACTACCGATAATTATTCCCAGAATCAGCGATACTGTTGAAACCCAGTCCCACAGTTGATTCAGAGAGAAATTAACAAAACTGTAAAGAAACAGTATAATACCTATGATCATCGCAATGTTTATATAACGTTTCATAAATCGTTTAACCTCCTGAATATTTTCTTTATCCGGATTTTACCACGGAGCCTTTAAGAACGCCACTTAATTGATTCTACAGATTTAAAAGTCAAGTATACACCAAAGGTGCAGAACAACAGGTAATAGAACAGATGCCTGGTATCGATTACTCCCTGCGCGAAATCCTCAAAATGATTAATGATTGACAGGTAATTCAGAACCACAGCCAGACCCGGACCCGAATAATTTGCGGCCCAGCCGATTACCCACAATAACAGTGATAAACCAAATCCACCGATCGCTGCAATAATCTGATTTTCAGTCAGGGAGGAAATGAAAAGTCCTGCTGAGATGAAAGCACTGCCCAGTAAAAACAGGCCCAGATAACCGGAGAGAACCGGACCTAACTCAGGATCACCATAAATGAACAGAATAACCATATATATGAATGAAGGTACAAGCATTACAAAATAGAATACTATACCTGCAAAAAACTTCCCTAGGACAATATTACTCACAGAAAGTGGGGTTGTATAAAGCAATTCTATTGTTCCCGACCTTTTTTCTTCCGAATAGAGACGCATGGTGACCAATGGAAGGACAAAAATAGAGATTAATGCCAGGTTCCAGAAGTAGGGTCGAATAAGTTGCAGATTAATATTAAATTTCTGAGGTGGTGTTCTGAATTGCTGAGATCGCACCATATCCATAAATGCAGCTTCGACAAAACTACTTAAATAAAGATAGAAGAATATTCCGGCAATCAATGTAAATGCTGCAATAACTATATATGCAATTGGTGAATAAAAAAAGTGTTTAATTTCTTTCTGAAAAACAGCATATGTTTTTTTCATGGCTAGGCAACCTCCTCTTTGGTCGTTAAATGCAGGAAGATCTCTTCCAGTGAGTATGCTTCGGTCCTGAGTTCATACAGGTTAAGACCCTTTGCCATCAGTGCTTTTGCCAGGTCATTTCGAATATCAGCACTGGTCTCCAGGGTAAATCGAAGATGGTTGGTTTTGGCAATTTTTTCCAGATCTACTTTCTGCACTTCACCGAAACTTTTTACAACTTCTGAAGCGGTTTTTTCTTCACCACTAACCTCCACTACTGTTTTTTCCGAACCTTTCAGGCGACGTGTCAGGTTCTCCGGGGTATCCTCTGCAACAACTTCCCCCTCATTAATGATGACCACCCGTCCACAGGTCATTTCAACTTCGGGAAGAATATGAGTGGAAAGAATAATGGTGTGGTCACCTCCCAGCCTCTTAATCAATTCCCGAATTTCAATAATCTGACGAGGATCCAGTCCTACTGTCGGTTCATCCAGAATCAGGATTTCAGGATCATTCAGCAGTGCCTGTCCCAAACCAACACGTTGTTTAAAACCTTTTGATAAGCTTCCGATTACCTGCTTCTGAACATCCTCCAGCGCTGCCTTTTCAATTGCTGTCGATATAACGGCCTTTCTTTTCTTGGAATCTACACCCTTGATTTTAGCGACAAAATCCAGATACTCCCAAACATTCAGATCGGAATATAATGGGGGATTCTCGGGGAGATAACCCGTCAGATTTTTGATTTCCATCGCTTGCTCCCAGATGTCAAAATCTGCCACCTTGGCCCCTCCGGACGTAGGGGGCATGTAACAGGTCAATATCTGCATAGTAGTAGTCTTGCCAGCCGCATTCGGACCCAAAAGACCCAAAATTTCACCCTTCTTAACCTGGAAGGAGACATTGTGGATGGCCCTGATTTCTCCATAGTAGCGGGTCAGATCTTTAACCTCAATCACTTTGGTACCTCCATAACTGTTTTCATTTAGTTATTTTATCATTTTCCAATATTATCATCTTGATTTTGCAATTCTATTTCTAGCTCAGGTGTGGAAGTTGCCTCCTCCACATCTACTCCTTTGGGTGGTTCCAGATTCTCAAAGACCAGTTTGGTAGCATGAATAAAATTTTCGAGGGAGTCGATCTTTGATGAGACATCATCTTCTGAAGGAAAAAATTTAGCGAATTTAACCAGATCAGAAAATTCTAATACTCCCATGATCTGGAGACGTACATCCTCTCCCATATCTAACTCTTCCAGGGAGTGTCTGATTTCGCTCGTGGTTTCCTCCAATGCCTTTAAAAAATAGCGATTTTCGAGATATTGCCTTAATATTTCAGACATCCGCGTGAAAATCTGCTTATGTTTTTCTTCATGGAATAACACCTCCCACTGCTGCTTGAGAGCTGCAAGGTCTTCCAGGGCAATTTCATGGGCTGGACGGACCGGCTCCCTGCGAAATAAGGGAATCCCATTTTTACGCCAGCGGAAATAATAAATGGTAAGGAGAATGGCAGAAATAAGAAATAATGCCACCGCTCCCATGATGATCCATCTCCAGTAATTTAGCGGTATTTCAAGCGGCGGTTTAATATCGCGAATTTCATTATCTTCTGCACCAAGAACACTGTTAACGGTTATTTCAAGAGGTTCAGAATGGATAATTTGATATTCCTTACTGGTATCAGATTCCGCAAATGCCACCGGGAAAGGCGGGATCACAAAACGGCCTGTATCAAAAACGGAGATCTCATAATCAAAAGCCTGAGAAATCAGTCCATCCTTTTCGACTGCTTCATGAATGGTATAATCCTTTATCTCAAATTGACCGAGGTTAGCACCCGGCCCGGGTTGTTCAATTTTTAAGTTCGGTGCATGTTCAATTGTTAAAGAATAGGTAATACGATCGCCAATTGTGATAACAGACTTATCCACTTCAGCCTTAACACGAATAAGTTCATTCATCGTCATAGCATCTTGGGTACAAAATCCTAATCCCCCAAGGACAATCAGGAACAAAAATAAACTGGTTCGTACAGACGGTTGATCACTTAAACTTATTTTCATATATCTGAACATCTTTAGTTTTCATCAAACGCTCAACAAGACTGGAATAGGCTTCCTGCTGTTTTTGCTGAATAAAATCCTGTGCCACCCGCTCTTGAACTTCCCCAAATGAAGGCGTTCTTATTACCTTCCCCGCGTCATCTTTCTCTGAATATTTATCTTTATTTGCTTTGAAATACAGTTCTACATCGGCATTGGTATAATTTTCCAGCCTGGATTCTTTCTCAAGTTCCTGCTGCAGTAATTTCTGAGCCATCAGAGATTTTTCAGCCTGACGGATACCTTCCCGCACTTCCTGATCATTCTCCAGGCCTTTTCTTTTGGCAGAATCGAACAGCAATTCCTGAACAATGTATTCCTTCAGAAATGCAACTTTTTGTTCCGGAGTTTGAATCTGATCTCTGAGATATACTGGCATACGACTCAGTTCATATTGCAGATCTCCGGTGGTTATCTGACGATCTCCGATCCGAGCAATGACCTCTCCGGGCCGGCTCGCCGGCTTTTGGGATTCATCAAGAGCTGCGGTCTGCTCAACCAGCTGTTGCGCATCGGTTGATCTTTTTAGACGTTCCAGGCATTCCACCATTTTTTTACCGACTTCGGCTTGTAAATTTGATTCCGGATAGAAGTACTTTATTCTTAAATAATAGGCAAGCGCATTTTCATAATCGTATAATCTTTCATAATAAATATTGGCAATCATGTAAGAAATGTTAGCTTGTTCTTTATCGTCAATCGGATATTGATTCAGATAGTCAATATATTCAGCGACTGCCTGTTGGTAAAGCTGCTGGTTGTAAAAGACATTTGCCAGTTCCCGTTTTTTTTCTGCCGGAAGTAACGGTTTTGACTGAGATTGGCAGGAAATTAAGAGAATAAATCCAATCACCATGACTAACGCCAGCAGGATAATTTTCATAAAAATAAGATCTTTAGAACTAAATCTCTTTAAAAATAAAGAATCATTCATATAAGAATTCCCTGATTATAAAATCATTCTTAGTGAAATCTTTTAGCTCGCGCCCTAAAAAACCGGGTAATCGGTTTGACATACGATTTATGGGTATATATATCGATAAAATCGATGCCGATCGATTTGAACATCTTATCAAGTTGATTCTTTTGGGCAGAGGCATTTTCCGTCACCAATTGCCTGATCTGCTCATAGGATGTATCCAGCAAAAGCGTCTCGCCAGTTTCGAGGTCTTCTAATTCAATAAGTCCTACATTAGGTAACTTTTCCTCAAGTGGATCGATCAGACGGATGGCGACCAAATCATGTCTTCTATTTGCTATCTGCAAGTCCCTGTCAAAACCTTCCGCCATGAAATCACTGATCAAAAAAACCGTAGCACGCCTTTTCAGAATTTGATTCATATATTCAAGCGCCGCGGCAATATCGGTCTGTGAACTCTTTGCATATTCAGCTGCCGTTGCAACAAAAAGCAATTCCCGTATCACCCTAAGGATATGTTTTCTCCCTTTGCGGGGTGCCACAAACTTTTCAATCTGATCACTGAAGATAATTAATCCCACTTTATCGTTATTGCGAATAGCCGAAGAGGCAAGCAAAGCGGCAATTTCAATAGCTAATTCTCCCTTAATCTGATTGCGGCTCCCAAAGCTCTCTGAGGAACTGGCATCAAACAGGATCATGACTGTCAGTTCACGTTCCTCGTCGAATACCTTCACATAGGGATGATTCATACGCGCCGAAACATTCCAATCGATGGTTCTTACATCATCACCCAGCTGGTATTCGCGGACCTCGGCAAATTCCATTCCCCGGCCCTTAAATACCGAATGATACTCACCGGCGAATACTTCATTGACGACGCCACGGATACTTATTTCAATCTGGCGGACTTTCTTCAGGAGTTCTTTTGTTTCCATGAAACTCGAATATAAAATTAGAAGATATTAAAATATATTGTTTTCAGAACAGTAAATAGAAAGCGTAATTTGCTCCCTCATACTTTCACAATTGCAAAACGATATTACGGCACTTCAATATGATTCAAAACCCGGCGAACCACGTCTTCCGCAGTCACTTCCTCTGCTTCGGCTTCATAGGTAACAATGATACGATGTCTTAGAACATCCATTCCGATTGATTTGATGTCTTCCGGGGTTACATATCCGCGCCTTCTTAAAAAGGCATGTGCCTTGGCTGCCAATTTCAGGTTGATTGAAGCCCGGGGTGATGCCCCAAAGGCAATTAATGGTTCGATATCTTTCAGTCCATACTCCTCAGGATTCCGGGTTGCAAATACAATATCAATAATATAGCGGTCTATTTTATCATCCATATAAACTTCATTTACAACCTTTCTGGCCTTCAAAATGTCCTTGGAGCTTACCACCGGACTAACCTTAATATCATCTCCGGAGGTCATCCGTTGCATAATTTCATATTCTTCATCCTTTTTGGGATAGGTAATATTCAATTTTAACATGAAGCGGTCGACCTGTGCTTCCGGTAACGGATAGGTCCCTTCCTGCTCAATGGGATTTTGAGTAGCCATCACCAAAAATGGCTCTTCCAGGGGAAAGGTTTCATCGCTAATGGTGACCTGCCTCTCCTGCATGGCCTCCAGTAAGGCGCTTTGTACTTTCGCAGGGGAACGGTTAATCTCATCTGCCAGTATTAAGTTGCTGAACAACGGCCCCTTGCGAACTGTAAAATCGCCCGTTCTCTGATTATAAATCAAAGTGCCTAATAGATCTGCGGGGAGAAGATCCGGTGTAAACTGAATACGTTGGAAATTAGTCTGAATAACGGCTGAAAGTGTTTTAACAGCTAATGTCTTGGCCAGACCAGGTACGCCTTCCAGCAAAATATGGCCATTACACAATAAACCCACCAGCAATCTTTCAATCATATAGGTCTGTCCAACAATAACTTTATGAACCTCTTCATTAATCTTTTCAACAAATGCACTTTCTTTACTGATCTTCTCATTTATTGCTTGAATATCAACACTCATGCATCCTCCTTTGTTGATGCTTTTACAGAATCGTATTGCTGCTTTCTTTTCAGAAGAAAATTCTCAATCGTACCATATATATTGGTAAATTCGTTGGGATCCACAGACTTCCCCGAAAACTTAATCAGATCGAATTTTTCAAAGACCTGAGTTAAATTAGTCAAATCCGGGTCATCGAGATCTTTCAGTTTCAAATTTTCCACAATCTCTTGAGTACTCAACTCTCTGGCGGGAATATTGAAATCCCGATCAAGGTATTCCCGAAAAATTCGCGAAAGCCGGTCAATCATCTCCTCTAAATTCGTACCACGGGGATCAACTTCTTTAGTTAAGCGGTTCAAGTAAGATTCTGCCAGAGATACTTCCGGAACACCTTCCTCCTGGGAGAGCTTTTTCTTACGGATGTAAAGAAAGATAAAATAGGCAGTGATACCAAAGAAAATGCCCAACAGAACAATATATACCACTGCCTGAAATCGCTGACCACCCGCTTCAGGAAGCGGGTCCAGAATCTCAATCATAATCCTCTGGGAGCTGAGATTTTCTTCGTCCCCGGTTTCCCGGTTAATGTATTTGACAATAATACCGTCAACATAGGCCATGCCCATTTCCAGGGGTCGCAACCTGTAGGTAATTGCCTTAATTGCTTTCAAACTGCCATCTTCCAGGGTAAGCAAGCGATTTTCAGAACCGCTGCCCTCCAACAGAAAATTGGTCAGAATAGGCTGGGATAGAGGTTCAATCTGGTAGCGATTTAATTTACCCGGCCAGGATAATTCAATATGAAGAATGGCAGTTCCATTAAGGGGAATTTTACTCTGCTCCACATAGGCCTTTAACTGGATCTGTTGATTTTCAGACGTGGAGAGTGAATCTGCCGCTGATAATTGAAGAGTATAAATTAGTACAACAAAGTAAAATACAAAGGTGATTTTTCCGCTCTGATTTCTTTTCATAGGCCTTAATTTCTTAGAAGGATTTATTTACTTTTAAGTGGATAAAAAGTTCCAGAATTTTTAATCAAATAAAAACCCTGTTTTTCCTGAAAACAGGGCTACACCGGCAGCCATCTTCTTCTGCCTTAAATACAGTGGGTGTTTTCTACGACGTGGTACTTTTA
The DNA here is from genome assembly GCA_965370645.1 of uncultured bacterium. Classification (GTDB taxonomy): domain Bacteria; phylum Calditrichota; class Calditrichia; order RBG-13-44-9; family RBG-13-44-9; genus RQOF01. Next base: position 911 of record CBDUVK010000039.1, on the reverse strand, counting down.
TTTCCGGTATTTTCGGAAATCACTGTATCTGCTTCCGTCTCTTCACCCTTCAAAAATGGCAGATCATTGATATCCTTGCCCAGATTCTCTAACTCATATTTGGCGTCATCTGAGAGATCGTGATTCGGGTATTTCTGCAAAAAATTAGTGTAATACTGCTGCGCCTTATCATAATTTTTCAGATAATTTGCGTTTACAAATCCTATCATAAAAAGTGCTTTTGAAGAAAACTCACCCTCAGGGTACTCATCGAGAATTTTTTGGAAATGTTTTTCGGACTCACTCCATTGTTCTTTACCCATGAACTGGTAGGCCATATCAAAATATTCTTTTTCTCCGATTTTTTTTCCACACCCAACTATTAAAACAACTCCGACCATCAGGAAAATGAAACTAACTATTCCCTTTTTCATAGATCCTCCAAACATGATTTTTAAAATTGCGCCCAAATTTATATCGCTCATCTAGCGAATGCAAGTTTTATAACAAAATTTCAAATCAATAGTTTCACTTTATTTACAATTATAATACTCTATCTTATCTCCTTTTTATTTTACAGTTTTTTATTTAATTATTTTAATATTCCCGCTAAAACTAGTAAACAAAAATATTCTATTTTTTACTTGACAAGTGAGGAAAAGTTTTTTATCATTTTAGTGTACTTTTATATACTATATCAGTTCGATTTATAGTGAACATATTACGACCTGTAAAACATGGATATTGTAACTGGAGGAAAAAATGAAGAAAATTACGCAACGCCAGAAAGCGGTTCTGGAATTTATATCAGATTATATCGGCCAGTCCGGTTACCCCCCCACCTTCCAGGAGATCGCAGATGCTTTCGGCATTGTGTCCAAACACGGGGTGGTTCGTCATTTGGAGGCTTTGGAAAAGAAGGGCTACATTAC
>CBDUVK010000038.1:0-14187 GCA_965370645.1 uncultured bacterium | reverse complement strand
ACAACTAATACCGCAGTATAGATAAAACGACCGATATTCATTTTAATTCCTCCTTAGTTTGATTTATAGTTAACTAACCTGCTTAATTCATTAAATGAGTAATTTTTAAATTAAAGCTTGTATAATCAATATCTTAAACAATTATTTGATTTCTTGCAAATTTATGAATTAAGCAGACTAAATAATTTTTTTGGTCGCAATTCGTGTATATACATATAATTTTGAATTATGTTCCAACTGATACGATTTATTTTAAGCTCTACAATTTTATCAGTCTGAAATATAAGTAAACGATTCACTTTGAGCTCTACAATTATCCCTACATAATTAATTATTCCAATTAATTTGCGAATTTAAAAAATGTACTTTGCAACAATGATTACTTTTTTAGGAAGGCAAAACTATATATCTCACCCCTAACGGGGTTTTAAGAATACTGTGGATATTCATGCTATAAATATATCATCCCTGACGGGATTTTTAAAAAAATGTTGTCAGTTTTCATTATTGACACCAGGGGAACCAGAAACCATAGAATTTAAATATGATTCATCAGCATTTAGCAATTGATCCCGGTAGGGATCAAATATTTATAGCAATAAATCACAAAAATGAATTCGAATCCCTTTAGAGGTGACATATACTTCCTTTTGATAAAGAGACAGGTATCAATTAGTGAGACTAACCAAAAAAATTAATTTCAGGATACAAAACAGTCGCAGAGGCAATTTAACTTTTATCCACGGATTTAACAGATTTATACGAAACTTAATATTTTGTTTACTTTTAAATGATATTAAATGCTATTTGGTATCAGCTAGAATGCAGATCTGCACACTGACGCGATTTTTGATGTAGAATTTGCAAATAAATAAGGTTAAATACCCAATCAATATTATGAGAGATATCTACTCTTTATCTTTCTCATTTTTTTTGAGACCATCTTTTATGGCATGCCACGCCAATGTTGCACATTTTATCCGCACCGGAAACTTGATGACACCTTTTAAGGCAACCAGATCACCATGATCATCCAGGTTTCCCGGTTCATTTTCACCCCGCATTGTCCCCAGCACATCCTCGATAATCTTTTTCACTTCCTGCACCTTTTTTCCTTTTATTTCATCCGTCATAATTGATGCCGAGGCAACGCTAATAGCACAACCGCTTCCGGTAAATTTCACCTCCTGAATGATGTCATTTTCATCAATGAGTAACATTAATTTGATGTGGTCCCCGCAGACCGGATTATCCAACTCCACATCGGTGCAGGATGCATCACCTTCTCCGAAGTTGTGGGGATTTTTATAGTGATCCAGAATGATATCCTGATAAAGTTCATCAATTTCCATAACCAAAATACTCCAGAGACTTTTTAAAATTTTTAAGGAGTATATCAATCTCCTCGAAGGTATTATAGAAATAAAAACTGGCGCGAGTGGTCGCCGGAATACCCAGCTTTCGCATCAGTGGTTGGGCGCAATGATGACCCGCCCTCACCGCAATACCTTGGCTATCCAGGTACTGGGCCATATCATGGGGATGAATTTGCCCCAGAAAGAATGAAATCACTCCGCCACGGAATGGGGCCATTCCAAATATTTTCATATCAGAGATTTCATGCATTTTCGAAAGAGCATACGTTGTTAGTTTTTGTTCGTAAAGGGTGATTTTCTCCATGCCAATACTCGAAAGATATTCCATTGCTGTTTTTAATCCGACAGCCCCGGCAATATTCGGAGTACCAGCTTCAAATTTATGAGGCAGATCGTTCCAGGTAGCCTTATCTAACCAGACTGAACTGATCATCTCTCCTCCACCCTGATAGGGATCCATTTCTTCTAAAAATCGTTCTTTGGCATACAAAACACCAATGCCGGTAGGACCACACATCTTGTGTCCCGAAAATGCCAGAAAATCGCAATTTAGTTCCTGAACATCGGTGGGGAGATGAGGAACACTCTGGGCACCATCCAGCATTACCGGGATATCATGCTCATGGGCCTTCTGTATCAAGCCCCGTACCGGATTGATGGTACCAAAAACATTAGACATGTGAGTCACTGAAATTAATCGGGTCTTCTCATTAATCATCTGATCAAGGTGACCAATTTGGAGGGTGCCATTTGATTTTGAAAAGGGAATAAAGCGCAGGATAGCGCCGGTTTCTTTTGCCAGAATTTGCCAGGGGATCAAATTACTATGATGCTCCATTTCGCTCAGCAAAATTTCGTCCCCGGAACCAATAAATTTCTTTCCCCAGGAAGTCGCCACCAGATTAATCGCCTCAGTGGTACCACGAGTAAAAACGACTTCCCGTGTGGAGCGGGCATTAATAAATTTTGCAACGGCCTTTCGGCTACCTTCATAGGCATCTGTTGCCCGCTCTCCCAATTTATGAATGGCGCGATGCACATTGGCATTTTCATGCTGGTAATAATGATTTATGGCGCTTATTACTTCCTGAGGTTTTTGGGTGGTAGCTGCATTATCCAGGTATATCAGGGGATATTCATTACCTTTGGCATCGGAAAACTTTTCCTCCAGGATGGGAAAGTCTTTTCGAATTTCGTCTACATTTAAAATTTCGTCTTGCTTAAGCTGAATATTTTCCGCAATTATTTCAGACATGTTTTCCTCAAAAATCAATCTTCAACTTCTACGTAAATTTCGCCGTTTTCAATTTTAACCGGGTAAGATTTGACCGGTAAAACTGCTGGAAGAGTTACATTTTTTCCGCTCCGGATGTCAAACATTGCACCATGTAATGGGCATTCAATTTGTCCATCTTCAATCTCACCCTCGGAGAGGGAGGCTTCTTCGTGAGAGCAAGTATCCTCAATTGCGTAATACCCATCCTCTAAATGAAAAATGGCAATCGATTTGCCATCATGTTCAAACAATTGGACATCATCTTTGAAACTATCTTCGTGACCCACTTTGACCCACTGGGACATTTGACTTTTCCTCCATTTACTTTCATACTTCAGCTAATGCTGCATCTGCCTGAGGTTACTTGTCATATCATTTTCAATGTCCTGAAGCGTCAGCTCGCTAAAAAAGTTTTCCAACTTATTCTGGATTATACCCATGGGATTTTTAATGGTACACCGGTAATGCTGATGGCATTCCGGCGTTGTTTTAATTTTCAGGCAATTCACGATCTTGAGCGGTCCTTCAACTGCGGTAATTACATCACTCAATTTTACCTGATCTATTGAACGCACTAGTCTATATCCCCCTTTGACACCCTGCATCGACTCAATCAAATTGTGTTTGGCGAGATTTTGCAATACTTTTCCCATCAGTTCCGGAGGAATATTATAGGATTGCGCCAACTCTTTGGCGGTTGTTAATTCGCGCCAGTCTTTATGTGACATATGCAACAGCCCCATCAGAGCATATTCCATCTTTTTACTAATCCGAAGCATGCAAATCCGACCTTTTCAGTCCTATTTAATACAACAATATAGAAATTGAAAATATCCCGATCAATTAAATATTTTAAAAGAAGACAAATGAAAGATACCGGGTGCCAGATGCCAGAGTGGAAAGGTAAGAATAAAGATCAAAGATTACCACGAAGTGGCCGCTATGCGGAAGATCAAAGAAGAAAGAATAAAGAATAAAAGGGGTCGAGGATTCGAGGATTCGAGGCCGTTTCACGAATGAAATATTTTTTAATCTTGACTTTTTTGTACAAACACCGTAATTTTATTTCAAACAAATTTATTCAGGAATAATATATGTCACTGGATCAGAAAAAAGCTGATGAACAGCAAATGCTGGAAAAATTAACCAAGCGGGAGTACAAATACGGTTTCACAACTGACATAGAAATGGATTCTGCTCCCAAGGGATTAAATGAAGATACCATTCGCTTCATATCCGCCAAAAAGAATGAACCTGATTTCATGCTTCAGTGGAGGCTGAAAGCTTTCAAGCGCTGGTCAAAAATGAAAGAGCCTAATTGGGCATACGTTCATTATACTCCCATCGATTACCAGGATGTGATTTATTACGCGGCTCCAAAGAAACAGAAAGTACTTGCGAGTCTGGACGAGGTAGATCCCAAGTTACTGGAAACCTTTGAGAAACTGGGAATACCGCTGGAAGAGCGAAAACGTCTGGCAGGTGTCGCCGTGGATGCCGTGATGGATAGCGTTTCTGTTGCAACTACTTTCAAGAAAGAACTGGAAGATTTGGGTATCATTTTTTGTCCAATGTCAGAAGCCGTTCAGAAATATCCGGAATTGATTCAAAAATATCTGGGGTCGGTTGTTCCCCCCGGAGATAATTTCTTTGCCGCCCTCAATTCTGCCGTATTCAGTGATGGATCCTTCGCATATATTCCCAAAGGAGTGCGCTGCCCAATGGAATTATCGACCTACTTCAGGATCAATGCTGCAAATACCGGCCAATTTGAGCGAACCCTTATTGTGGCTGAAGAAGGAGCCTATGTAAGCTACCTTGAAGGGTGCACAGCCCCCATGCGAGATGAGAACCAACTCCATGCCGCTGTTGTAGAATTGGTTTCCCACAAAGATGCGGAAATCAAATATTCAACTGTACAGAACTGGTATCCCGGTGATGAAGAAGGTAAAGGGGGAATCTATAATTTTGTCACCAAACGCGGCCTTTGTGATGGCGAAAATTCTAAAATATCCTGGACACAGGTAGAAACCGGATCGGCAATCACCTGGAAATATCCCAGTGTAATTCTTAAGGGTGATAACTCCGAAGGAGTGTTTTATTCGGTAGCTTTCACAACCAATCTACAGCAGGCAGATACCGGAACCAAGATGATCCATGTTGGCAAGAATACCCGGAGTCGGATCGTATCTAAAGGCATATCTGCCGGAAAAAGTAATAATTCTTACCGGGGGCTGGTAAAGGTGTATGAAACCGCAGAGAATGCACGAAATTTCTCACAGTGTGATTCCTTACTTATCGGAGATAAATGCGGTGCACATACCTTCCCTTACCTTGAAATAAAGAATAAAACTGCAAAAGTAGAACATGAGGCGACTACCTCCAAAATAGGTGAAGACCAAATCTTTTATATAAATCAGAGGGGTATTAATACCGAAGACGCAATTGCTCTGGTGGTCAACGGTTATTGTAAGGAAGTCTTCCGGGAACTCCCCATGGAATTTGCAGTGGAAGCACAGAAATTGCTTGAAATCAGCCTCGAGGGAAGTGTAGGATAATTTTTTAATAACTAAACCATACCAGACACCTTAATTGTAAGAAGAGAGAGAATATGCTAGAAATAAAAAACTTAAAAGTTTCAATAGCAGGAAATGAAATATTAAAAGGTATCAACCTGAAAGTAAATGCAGGGGAAATTCACGCAATCATGGGACCAAACGGTTCCGGGAAAAGCACCCTGGCAAATGTTCTGGCAGGCCGGGAAGATTACGAAGTCTCCGACGGATCTGTAATGTACTTGGGAAAGGACCTTCTGGAGATGGCTCCGGAAAACAGGGCCCGGGAGGGTTTGTTTCTAGCCTTCCAATACCCGGTCGAAATCCCCGGTGTTAGCATGGCGAATTTCCTAAAACACGCCGTGAATGAAATACGCAAAAATCAAGGATTAAAACCATACGGTGCCCGTGAATTTTTACAAATCATGCGAGAAAAATTGAACCTGGTTGAAATGGACGAAAAATTTCTCAGTCGTTCGGTCAACCAAGGATTCTCCGGGGGTGAAAAAAAACGTAATGAAATTTTTCAGATGGCCATGCTCGAGCCCCGTCTCTCTATTTTAGACGAAACCGATTCAGGTCTCGATATCGATGCATTAAAAATCGTCTCCCATGGAGTGAACAAATTGCGCACAAAAGATAATGCTGCCATAGTCGTGACTCATTATCAGCGGCTTTTGAATTACATTGTTCCTGATTTCGTACATGTTTTATATCAGGGAAAAATTGTTGAATCAGGGGATAAAGAATTAGCACTCCACCTGGAAGAACATGGCTATGATTGGGTCAAGGAACAGCCCACAACTGCATAATTATTAACAAATTACTTGGAATTATCCAGCTAAAATCAGGACTGACATTATTTATGAACTCACATAGTATGGACATCAAAGATCTTTACGTGAATGCCTTCAATAAATTTGAGCATGAATTGAATGAAAGCGTTGCACATCCATTTCATCACATAAGAAAAAATGCGATATCTCGTGTTAAGGAACTCGGTTTTCCCTCACTGCGAAATGAAGAGTGGAAGTATACAAACATTTCGCCGATTTTAAAGCATAGTTATCAATTTCCTGCCGATCTACCTAAAGTGAAAGATTCGGAAATTTTATCCCTGATGATACCCACACTAAAGGATAATACTCTGGTATTCCTGAATGGCCATTTTATTGAATCACTTTCTTCAGTGAAGTTTGCCCAAAAAAATGTGATCATATCTCCCATACAGAATCTTTTAAACAATAAAAATTCTTTAATCCAGGATCATCTGACCAAATATGCGGACTATCAGAAAGAAACATTCACAGCGCTTAATACTGCCTTTATACAGGATGGAATATTTATTTATATCCCGGAGGGCCTCATCGTCGAAGATCCCATTCACATATTGAATATCTCCGATCCACAAGGAACCCCGTTTCAATCTTTTCCCCGGAACCTGATTATTGCAGGTAAGGGAAGCCAGGTCATGGTCATTGAGAGGCAACAGCACCTCACAGAGGGTGCATACCTGCGTAATTCTGTGACTGAAGTTGTGATTGAAGAAGATGCCATGGTAAGACTAATAACGGTTCAGGATGAGAGTCGGGAAGCATTTATCATTAACAGGACTCAGGTTACCCTTGAAACTAACAGTAATTTTTCCAATGTTGCCCTGGATTTAGGGGGAAGTATTGTGCGTAATAACTTGGGAGCAACCCTGAATGGTGAACATTGTGAAGCAAACCTGTTTGGGTTCTATCTGGCATCCCAAAAGCAGCATATCGATAATCATACCAATATCGAACACCTTCAGCCCAATTGTGATAGCAATGAACTCTATAAAGGTATACTGACTGACCAGGGACGAGCCGTTTTCAGTGGAACAATTTATGTTGCCCGCGATGCACAGAAAACCAATGCTCTCCAGGCAAATCACAGTCTGCTCCTGAGCGATGAATCTGAAGTGGATTCGAAACCACAGTTAAAGATTTTTGCGGATGATGTCAAGTGCACCCATGGCGCGACCATTGGCCAGATGGATGAAGAGGCCATTTTTTATCTGCGGCAGCGGGGAATTGATAAAGCAAATGCGCACACGCTGCTCAGATCAGCTTTTGCGGGTGAGATAATTGAAAAAATTGACTTCAGTGAACTCCGTGAATATATCAACTCAAGCATAAACAAAAGACTCTCAACAGAATTTTAAAACTGAATTAAAGATCATTCATCATAAAAAGGTGTTTTTTAATGACCCAACCAACTGAGAATGAAAAATTAGAAGAAAAAATTGTTGAAATTATCAAAACCTGCTACGATCCGGAACTTCCGGTGGATATCTATGAACTCGGGCTGATTTACGACATCCTGATTGATGAGAAAAAGTTCGCCCATATCAAAATGACCCTGACATCCCCGGCATGTCCGGTTGCAGGCAGCTTACCTGGAGATGTGGAGCAGAGAGTACAGTCCGTCGAAGGCTTAAGCGGTGTAAAAGTGGATGTGGTATGGGATCCCCCCTGGACACCGGAAATGATGACTGAAGAAGCCAGGTTAGAATTAGGATTAATGTAGTCCCTTAATAACAAATGTCTTATAAGATTTAAATGAGGTATTTCTATGGATAATTATGATATTCAATATAGACCCAATTACGATCCGGCAGCAGTTCAATATATGCGCGAAGAACTCATTCATGTGGAATTTAAAGAGTTGTTCACATCAGACCAGGTGGATGAGTCGCTGCTTCAAAATAACGATGAATCTGTTTTTCTGGTGGTAAACTCGGTATGCGGATGTGCCGCAGGTTCTGCCCGACCAGGCATTGCATTGGCACTCCAACACCATATCATCCCGGAACATCTGGTCTGTACCTTTGCCGGGATGGATAAGAAGCCATTAGAATATATCAGGCAAAGATTCCTTTCAAATTATGTGCCTTCTTCACCCTGTTTCGCTCTTTTCAGGAATGGTGAAATCGAGTTCATCATGGAACGAAAGGATCTGGTGAATAAATCTCCCGAAGAAATTGCAGAAATTTTAACAAAAGTTTTTGATCAAAAGTGCAAAAGACCCGGACCCTCTATCAGTCCGGAAAAATATAATACATTGGATAATGTGGTTATGTGTAGTTCCAACATACCTCGTTATCAGGGAAGCTAATACCTTATTCGCAGGAAACCATTATGAAGATTACTGCCCAGGAAGAGTACGGGATTAGAATTTTACTGCGCATCGCTAACAGTGATTCACCGGAAGGCATGACCATACCCCGTTTGAGCGAGGCAGAGGGATTATCCCAGCATTATGTGGCGAAACTCTGTCGGCTTCTGAGGATGAATGGTTTCATTAAAAGTACCCGGGGCAAAGAGGGAGGATATTCCCTGGTAAATCATCCGGAAGATACCCCTATCAATCAGGTACTGGCAGTCCTGGGTGGAAAACTATATTCCCAGGATTTCTGTCATAAACATTCCGGTACGCTTGAGGTTTGCAATCATGGCTGTTCCTGTTCAGTGAGATCAATCTGGCTGCTGGTTCAGGATGCCGTAGATCAGGTTCTTAATCGATACACCTTGCAAGATTTAATGGACGCGGAAAATGGAAATGCGAAAATAAAATATCCTGATTCAAAAAAATTCAGTAAGGTTAATCTGGGACAAAAAAGCTTTTCTGAATAAACATAGAAACGCGAGTTCCTTTAACGAAAACTTTTAAGATTACAGGAATTATTCAAAATATCATTTTTTATTTTTAGTACTCTTTAACTGCTCCCAGGCATCGTAGGCCCGCCGCAGATGCGGAATAACTATCGATCCCCCGACAATAAGGCTTATCGACAGAGCCTCATCAATTTCCTCATCACTTACCTGTTCGTCATAGCAACGAATTATATGAAATTTTATGCAGTCATCACAACGCAATACCATGGATGCAACTAATCCCAGCATCTCCTTAATCTTCACCGGGAGTGCTCCCCCTTCCCGGTATGCCTGAGAATCCAGACTGAAAAACCTTTTGGTTTCCAATCCGGCATATTTCATGACGATATCATTAAGACGATCGCGTTCTTTTTTGAATTGCTCAATACCATGGACTTTATCCATATCTTATTTCCTTTATCGTTGATATTATTTAATAAATTCAATTCTAAATTATTAACACCAAGGCACTAAGACACAAAACAATAAAAATTGATGGTTTAATAAGGAGTATATATGTTTGAATATTTCAAATTCATAACTTTTCTTAAAATTTTCAAATTTTTCCTATTCTTAGTGTCTTCGAGTCCGCCAGAGGGCGGATCCGACCACTAGCGTGACCTTTGTGGCTAAAAATTTTCAGTTTAATTTTTAATCTAAACATAAGCGAATTCCATTTGCAATTCCTTTCGTGATTTTTCTGTTTGAATTACCAACAAATTCCAATCATAAGGTTTTTATTGAATTGACATTTTTTGTGAATTTCATTACATTTTGCTTTGTTAAAAACTTAATTTGTTAAAATATAAAATACTATTAATTGAAGGAGAGTGCCGTGGCGAATGCAATTTTTAATCTACCGCTTCCCCCAAATGAAACAATACACAATTATCTGCCTGGTTCTGATGAACGGAAAAGTCTCAAAGAAAAACTATCTTCATTAGGTAATCAACATATTGAAATCCCTCTGATTATAGGGGGTAAGGAGATTAAAACCGGTAAAATGGGGAAATGTATTATTCCTCATAATCACCAAAAAGAGATCGGACAATATCATCAGGCTGGTGAAAAAGAGGTTAAAATGGCGGTAGAGGCCTCTCAGAAAGCAGGGAAGAAATGGGCAGCAATGCAGTGGCAGGATCGGGTTGCTGTTTTTATGAAAGCTGCTGAGCTTCTGGCAGGTCCCTGGCGTGACACCCTGAATGCCGCTACCATGCTGGCTCAAAGTAAAAATGTTTTTCAGGCAGAAATAGATGCAGCTGCCGAACTGGTTGATTTTTATCGCTTTAATTGCTATTACGCCATGCAAATTTTTGAACAGCAACCGGCTTACTCTCCTGCAGGTATCTGGAACAGGATGGAATACCGCCCTTTAGAAGGATTCGTATTTGCCGTTACCCCCTTCAATTTCACATCCATAGCCGGTAATTTGCCAACCGCCCCGGCGATTATGGGAAATGTGGCCTTATGGAAACCGGCATCGAGTGCAGTATATTCCGCCTATTATATCATGAAACTATTTCAGGAAGCGGGTTTACCGGACGGCGTTATTAACTTTATTCCAGGTTCCGGCGGGCAGGTGGGTAATCCCGTTATGGCCTCTCCTGAACTGGCCGGTATACATTTTACCGGCAGTACCGCCACCTTTCAGGGAATGTGGAAAACGGTGGGTCAAAACATCCACAACTATAAGTGGTACCCACGGATTGTTGGAGAGACAGGTGGAAAAGATTTTGTAGTAGCTCACCAAAGTGCGGACATCAAGGCATTAGGTGTTGCGCTGATTCGCGGAGCTTTTGAGTACCAGGGGCAGAAATGCTCTGCAGCCTCACGCGCGTATATTCCAAAGTCGATATGGCCGGATCTGAAAGATTATATGGTGAGTGAACTAAAAACCGTGACCATGGGCGACGTTGAAGATTTCAGCAATTTTATGAATGCCGTTATTGACCGGGCAGCTTTTACGTCTATTACCGAATATATCGACTACATTAAGAAATCTGACTCAGCTGAGATTCTATTTGGTGGAAATTATGATGACAGCAAGGGATTTTTCATTGAACCGACGGTGGCGGTTGCTAAAGATCCCAAGTTCCGGACCATGAAAGAAGAGATCTTTGGGCCAGTCCTGACTATTTATGTTTACGATGATGATAAATATGAAGAGACCCTCCACCTGTGTGATGAAACCTCTCCCTATGCTCTGACAGGTGCTATTTTCGCACAGGATCGCTATGCTATTGAATTAGCGGACAAAATACTGGTAAATGCCGCCGGCAACTTCTATATCAATGATAAACCTACCGGCGCAGTGGTTGGCCAGCAACCATTCGGAGGCGGAAGAGCCAGTGGGACTAATGACAAAGCGGGGAGTTTTTTAAATATGATCCGCTGGATTACCCCACGGACCATCAAAGAAAATTATGTCCCACACACTGATTATCGATATCCTTTTATGAAGGAAAAATAAGAAGAAATGAAAACCTCCCCTACAGATCTCAAGGGAGGTTTTTCCTTCCAAATAATTTTACCACAATAATTCCGTCAGCTATTTTAATTATCAGAATATGATTAATATTATCCAATTAATTGCTTTCTAATCAATCAATTTTTATTTCAATCTGTTCTGAAAAATAGCTCTCTTCATTCTCATAAACAGATGTTAACTTGAAATAATAAAAGCCGGGAATTTGGGGTCTTTTAAAGGCAACAAAATTATCCCTTATAGGTTTACTATTCATTTTTATCCAGTTCTGATTGTCACCATGCTTTGCATAGATATTATAAGAAATACCTTCAAATCCGCGCCAGGAGATAAGCAGTTTATCCGAAACGAAATTATATTGCAATTGGTAGGGTGGAGGAATTTCATTTAAATTAAGAGATAGATCCTCTTCTCTACTAATATTTGATGGCCTAATTTCATGATCAGCTCTTGAAAAAGAATAAGTGAAGCCAAATATATGGATTCCACCCAAATCTCCGTAATTTGAGTACCCATATGCCAATTGCTGTAATCCAAATTGAAGCGCAAAACCCCCAGAAATGCCTAGGATTTTTGGATAATTATCCAGCATGAGATTTTCCCGGATACCATTGTTATATCCAATTCTGATTTTCAAGGAGGATGTCAGCGAACTTTCCAAACCAACTGCAAAATTTTGATATAGTTCATCGTTACTACTGGTATATACTGGTAACTGATTCCAACCGAAATATATAGAATATTTGTTATCCCAAAAATATTTTGCGAATCCCATGCTAAATACCATTGGAAGTTTTTCTTTTGTGCGATCAAAAGCATCAATACTTTTACCAATATTATTAAGACTAAAGCCAAACTTGAGATTTTCGAAATATGGAACATTCGCCAATAATCCAACATCTGCAGCCAATGCGGTGGCTGAAAAATAGGAAATTTTGGAGTATACATACTTGAGTGTTACACCATAATTAAACCAATCTTGAAAATTCCCCGAAGCGGAAGATTGTAATGCCAAATCCCTTGATTCAAATTTCTCACCAGTCATGATTGCAAAATCATCAATTCTTTCAAAAGTCCCATAATCCATATATAAAAGGCCAAGTGAAAGATTTATCCTTCCTGCAACAGGTTGATGATATCCCAAAAAACCACCATTGAAATCCAGAAGAAAATTGGTATATGTGAACATTAAGGCAGGTGTTTTAAGATTCGCCAATCCAGCTGGATTCCCAAATTGAGCATTCAGATCCCCCGATATTGTTGGGTAAATTCCTCCCAGGGCAATCAATCTTGGGGAATAGTGTGAATTTAGAAATTGATAACTGTTAAAATTTGAATCATCCGCAAAGCTATGCTCATTTAAAATTAGAGAGAAGAAGATAATGTAAATTGATTTAATTTTCACTTACTATCCAATAAAAACATGAGTATTAAATTATCAAAAAAGATATCATTAACTCAATCACTTAGCGCACCACCGCAAACTTTCCCTTTATTTCAAAGGCTTTACTTTTAAATACATATAAATAGACACCGGAAGATACCGCCTCACCCCACTCATTTTTCAAATTCCAGGAGACAATTTTTTGTTGATTTTCTATTGTTAAATGGTAGATTTGACTTCCTATACTATTAAATATGTAGATCTTTCCCGGTTCAGGTATATTGATAAATGATATTTCATCTTGTTTACTCAACACTACTGGATTGGGATAAACCTTTAGATTTATATCTATATCAGTAAACTCAGTTCCTAAAGAATACTTTATAGTTGCTGTTTCACGCGAAGTGTTCGTCAAGGTTACCCGCAAGGCCGGCTCCGACCAAAGAGTAAATACTCCATAGTGATTAAATGGGATAGTATTCAATATTGCTGATGAAGTTAAATGGCTACAAAATCCAGTATATTGTGTGCTCACCCCATTTACAAAATATTCTTTGCCTCGGGTGGTATATATTTGTAATACCCGACTTGCCAATGACTTTAGATTTTTCTGAGTGGAAAATATACCCTCAATATTATAAACATCATCGCTTTGAATAGTAAGGTTGGGGTATAAATGACTTTCGGGAAAAAAGTTGATCGTATCTGCTCTATCTCCTGTAAAATTCATCCAGATACTGTATTGATGAAGTTGTATAGATAAAGAAGAATTCAAACCATTTAAAACTTCATTTAATGCGTCCAGTCCGGGTTTTTCCTCTATCTTTTTCCAGACTTGGGTGACAACTTCGGGACCATATCTTTTTTCTATGAGATGCCAGAAGAGTGAATTTCCATATGGATATAAATATTCGATATTAACAAATGAGGTGTTAGAAAATCGCTGAAACATGAAAGGTAAATAATAGATATAGTTATTTATATTTTCATAGATTACATCTTCAAGCCAGGTTGAAGTCATTTCCATAAGGAATAAATCGACAGGCTCTTGATTAAGCCACCATACCCTGCTGGAAAGTTGAATAGCATGATTAAACTCGTGCGCAGCTGTTACTTTTAGGCCATCCAGTCCCCGGGGAAGATAAATGTCATTTTGGAAATCATTATCAAGGATGATGTAACTCGTGTATCGAATAAAATCGGGAGGTCCCGGTATTTCCTCTTTTGCATAGGTTGTGCCATATACGTCTTCAAGATTCTTAAAATATATATGATAAAGCCCCACCGGTACACCGTTCAGATCAAGAGGGGGGTTATAACCGAGAACATTTATTTGGTAATCTCTTACATAATCAAATATCACCGCAGCACTATCAATAAAATCAGGAACACCGTTATTTGACGAGTCTGTTCCCGGTACAGCGTTGA
>CBDUVK010000037.1:0-14261 GCA_965370645.1 uncultured bacterium | reverse complement strand
TTTATCTTCAAGCATCTTTATTTCCGGCTTTAAATTATTTAATACCAATAGGTTATATATAGAATGTTCTGATTGGCACGATAAATGCCTTAAAATATTCTATGAAATGATTCAATGGGAAAGGAGATTTGTTTTATGAACTTAGATAAGTTAACTATCAGAGCACAACAGGCTATAGCTAGTGCACAACAGCTGGTTATAGAGAATGGGCAGCAACAATTGGAGCCTGAGCACCTCTTATTGGTTATGATCCAGGATAAAGAAGGAATTATTCCTGCATTGTGTAAAAAGTTAGAAGTTAATATCGATGAACTTGAAAAGGATGTTCAACAGACGATTGAAAGATTTCCAAAAGTTTCGGGAACTGCAGGTCAGGTCTATACAAGTCATGTCTTTAATCTATTACTAAATCTGGCCCTATCAGAGACCAGGAATTTAAAGGATGATTATGTTTCGACAGAGCATCTTTTCATGGCGTTTTTATCGCTGAAAGATAGCCCTTCTGCACAAATACTTAAACGATATGGAGTTAGCAAAGATAAAATACTTGCGGCACTGAAATCTATCCGGGGAAGTCAAAGAGTGACCGATCAAAATCCCGAGGGTAAATATATGGCATTAGAACGCTATGCCCGTGATTTGACTGACCTGGCCCAACAGGGGAAACTGGATCCGGTTATAGGCCGGGATGATGAAATTAGAAGGGTACTGCAGGTTTTATCCCGCAGGACAAAAAATAATCCGGTTATAATAGGTGATCCCGGAGTTGGTAAAACGGCGATTGTTGAGGGAATTGCTCAGCGAATAGTACGGGGAGATATTCCGGAAAATTTACAAGATAAGAAAATTATTGCTTTGGATATGGGGGCCTTGATTGCGGGAGCAAAATTTCGAGGAGAGTTTGAGGATCGTTTAAAAGCCGTTTTAAAAGAGATACAGGAATCAGATGGGCAAATTATTCTTTTCATAGATGAATTACACACTTTGGTGGGGGCAGGTGCTGCAGAGGGCAGTATTGATGCGTCAAATATGCTTAAGCCGGCGCTGGCGAGAGGGGAATTGCGCTGTATTGGTGCCACAACGGTTGATGAGTATCGAAAATATATTGAGAAGGATGCTGCCCTGGAGCGTCGCTTTCAACCGACGTTGGTGGATCAACCGAGCATAGAAGATACTGTTTCCATTTTAAGAGGATTGAAAGAAAAATACGAAGTGCATCATGGTGTTCGGATAACTGATGCTGCCCTGATTGCAGCGACACAATTATCACAGCGTTATATAACCGATCGTTTTTTACCTGACAAGGCAATTGATCTAATTGATGAGGCAGCCTCACGCTTACGTATAGAAATCAATTCCATGCCTGAAGAGCTGGATGAGATTGAAAGAAGAATCAAACAACTGGAGATCGAAACAGTCGCGTTAAAAAAGGAAAAAGACCAGATTTCCAAGGAGCGACTGCAGGGGATTAAACAGGAATTAGCAAATTTGAAAGAAGAAAGCAGCCATCTGCAAATGCACTGGAAAATGGAAAAAGATATGATTCAGAAAATTCGGGACAGCAAGGCTAAAATTGATCATTTACGGATCGAAATGGAAAAAGTTGAAAGAGATAGTAACTTGAATAGAGTGGCAGAAATTAAATATGGAGAGATTCCCAAATTAGAAGGGCAATTAAAAGATTTTAATCAAAAATTGCAGGAAATTCAGAAGAATCATAAAATGCTCAAGGAGGAAGTGGATGATGAGGATGTCGCAGATATTGTAAGCCGGTGGACTGGAATTCCAGTGTCACGTATGTTGGAGGGTGAAAGAGAAAAGCTTTTAAGAATTGAAAAGAAACTGGCTGAACGGGTGATCGGTCAAAACGAAGCCTTAAGTGCCGTATCCAATGCCATCAGGCGCTCTCGGGCTGGCCTGGCAGATCGGAACAGACCGATAGGGTCCTTTATTTTTCTTGGCCCTACCGGCGTTGGCAAAACAGAATTAGCCAGGGCTCTGGCAGAGTTCCTTTTTGACGATCAAGATGCGATGGTTCGCATTGATATGTCAGAATATATGGAAAGACATGCAGTTTCGCGCCTGATTGGTGCGCCTCCAGGCTATGTAGGATATGAAGAGGGCGGTCAACTCTCAGAAGCAGTGCGCAGAAAGCCATATTCTGTGGTTTTATTGGATGAAATCGAAAAAGCACATCCGGAAATATTCAATGTGTTACTCCAAATATTGGATGATGGGCGGTTGACCGATAACAAAGGACACACCATAAACTTTAAAAACAGTATCATAATTATGACATCAAATATCGGTGCACATTTTATTCTGGACAAATCCCAGTCTATGAATGGAAAAGATCCCGAACTACTGTATAGTGAGATTCAAAGAGAGGTCTTGTCCATGTTACGTCAGCAACTTAAACCGGAATTTTTAAATCGCATCGATGATGTGATTGTGTTTCACAGCCTGAGTAAACAGCATATTAGACAGATTGTGGATCTGCAAATAACAATATTACAAAAGCAGCTTGAAGATCAGGGTCTCTCAATCGAAATCAGTGATAATGTTAAAAAATATTTATCAGAGGTGGGATATGACGTGGCTTTTGGAGCACGTCCGCTAAAACGTGTCATTCAGAAAGAGGTTTTGGATCAACTGGCTGTCCAGATATTGGAAGGAGCTTATGGGAGAAATGAAACCATAAAGGTTGACTATAAGGATGGGAAGATGCAGTTTCAGTCAATCGACCGGCCTGGTGGGATAAATAAGGTGAAGGCAGATGAAAACAATTTTGAAATTAATGAAACCTTAACAGAAAGTGGAAAGTAATACAATTGAAATAATTGAGGAGTAGAAATGAGCAAGAGACAGATTTTTCGTTATGGTTTTATTCTAATTCTTGTGGGCGTGGTGATTGGGATTATTCTATCAGCTAATTTTGATATAGCCCATCAGATTCAAGCCGAGTCTCACACTCCCAAAGCAATGAATAGAAATACACTGCGGGAGTTAAGTACCGCCTTTGCTGATGTCGCTGAGCGGGTAAATCCAGCGGTAGTTACAATATTTACCGAGAAAATTGTCAAGCAGCGTCGGTCCCCGTTCTTTCAATTTCCTTTTGAGGAGTTTTTCGGAGAAGATTTTGATAGATATTTCAATAATCCGCAGAATCCTCAGCGAGAACAAAAACAGTATGGTCTCGGCTCCGGGGTTATCGTCAGCGAAAAGGGTATCATCCTGACTAATAATCATGTCATAGAAGGCGCAGATGAAATAAAAATTCGCCTTTTGGAAGATGATAAAGAGTTTGTGGCAGCGGTGAAAGGAGTTGATACCAGGACAGACCTGGCGATATTAGAAATTGATGCACAGAATTTACCTAAATTAAACTTTGGGGATTCAGATAAAGCCAGAGTCGGGGAGTGGGTCTTGGCAATCGGATCGCCCCTTTCGCCTGAACTTGCGCATACCGTAACCTCTGGTATTATAAGTGCCAAAGGTCGCAGTGGACTTTTTGATCCGGGACAGTATGAGGATTTCATTCAGACCGATGCTGCTATAAATCCTGGAAATTCCGGCGGGGCGCTGGTAGATTTAGATGGTAATCTGATAGGTATTAATACAGCCATTGCCAGTCGTACAGGTGGTTTCATGGGGATTGGATTTGCGATACCCGGGAATCTGGCGAAGAAAGTCATGAATGATATTCTTTCCAAAGGTAGGGTCGTAAGGGGTTGGCTGGGCGTTTACATCCAGGATGTTGATGAAGATTTGGCCAAAGCGCTGGATTTACCGAATTCTCGCGGTGTTTTAATTCCCAGTGTACAGGAAGATAGTCCGGCAGAAAAAGCGGGTCTCCAGGCTGAGGATGTCATTATAGAGTTGGATGGGAAGGCAATCAAGAATTCGAATGAATTGAGAAATACAGTCGCTGCAACCAGTCCCAATACCGATGTCAGACTTACCATATTAAGAGCTGGAAAGGAAAAAAAGATAACCGTAACTCTGGGTGAGCTTCCCGAGGAACAAACTGCGGTCCGGCAATCAACTAAATCAGCAGAAAAGATTGGTATTACTGTTGCCAATTTAAGTTCAGATCTCATTGATCGGTTTGAACTTAAAGCCAAAAAAGAGGGTATCGTAATTGTGAAAGTTGAAAATGGTAGCATTGCAGCTCAGGCAGGGCTGCGACCAGGTGATGTTATCCTCTCTGTCAATCGCAAAACAGTTAAGAACGTTGAGCAATACAACAGCCGGATTGAAACAGTAAATGAAGGTGATACCGTCCTCTTCTATATTCAGCGGGGAGATGGTAAAATTTTTATAGCTTTTGCAATACCATGATATATGGCAACTATAAAAGGGCTGCCTCAGGATAGACAGCTCTTTTTTATTCCCCATTATATCTTCCAGGCATTTTCCTTTTGTTATTAACATGTCACCCCTAAAGGGGTTAAAAAGCAATCAGAACTCTGATTTAATAATAACCACCTAGCGATGGAATGTTAATAGAAATATATCAATCCCATAAAATCTTGAACCTCGTAGAGGTGGCATGTCATTGCGAGCGAAGCGAAGCAATCCCCTTGTTCAATTAGAGAAAATGAGATTGCTTCGTCGCTTTCACTCCTCGCAATGACTTTCAATTAATTATCATGCCAAATTTATTAAATATCAATTAGTTAAAACCTGATTTTTCGGATTAAAGGGAATAATCATGTAACCTTAAATTAATTGATCCTGATTTAATTACATTTACAATTCCGAATAAAGTTGATCGAGGACATGAAGTCCCGTCAGGCTAGAATATTTTAAGAAATAAATGTAAGTTCATCTGATTTGTCATTATATTTTCCTTTCATCAATATTTCAGTGAGATAAATGGAGACATAATGGGAAAACGCAGAATTGGCATCTTGACAGGCGGAGGGGATTGTCCCGGGCTCAATGCGGTTATCCGTGGTGTAACCAAGACAGCCATTACCAAGTATGGTATGGAAGTGATTGGATTTTATGATGGATTTCAGGGTTTGATAGAAAACAGGTTTACCATGCTGAATTATGAAACTGTTTCAGGGATACTTACCCAGGGTGGAACTATTCTGGGCACCAGTAATAAGGCAAATCCTTTTGAGCATTATGTGCTTGAGAATAACAAATCTGTTGTTAAAGATGTATCAAAAGATACTATGGAATTATATAGGGATCTGGAATTAGATGCGTTAATTACGGTGGGTGGTGATGGTACTATGACTATTTCGGGAATGTTGGGAGAAATTGGTGCAAATGTGGTTGGAGTTCCGAAAACCATTGACAAAGATCTGATGGAAACGGATACAACTTTTGGTTTCGATACCGCCCGGAATACAGCAACGGAAGCGATTGACCGTCTCCATACTACCGCTCAATCTCATCATCGGGTTATGGTTGTTGAAGTGATGGGTCGCAATGCAGGCTGGCTGGCTCTTGAATCCGGAATTGCCGGTGGTGGAGATATCATATTAATCCCTGAGATTCCTTATGATATTAAGGAAATAATCCAGGTCGTTCGCCAGAGGAGTCGTTTTGGCAAGCGTTTTAGTATTGTTGTGGTTTCCGAAGGAGCCAGACCTGAAGGAGGAGAACAGGTAGTAAATAAAGTTATACAGGACAGCCCTGATAAAATCCGGCTGGGTGGTATTGGACATTTAATTGCTGCACAAATTGAAGAAGCGAGCGAAATTGAATGCCGGGTAACCACCCTGGGTCATCTGCAACGGGGCGGAACGCCAAGCCCTCTGGACAGGATCCTTGCCACACGGTTCGCAGTAAAAGCCATGGATCTGGTCATAAAAAATCAGTTTAACCAAATGGTTGCTGTCAAAGGAAACGTTATTACCGCAGTTCCCCTGGAGAAGGTCATGGGAAAGCAAAAATTAGTACCGGTAGATTCGGATCTTATCCAGGCAGGATTATCAGTCGGGACTAATTTTGGTAAAAAAATATGATCAGGGTGTCTGATCTACCTGCAGATCATCTTGATCTGAATTAAGCCAGCCTTCTTGCTGTCAGGAGTGTAATATCATCATATTGAGGTGCGCCTTCGCAGAAATGATATATTTCCGCAATTATTTTGTCCGATAATTGCCGGGAATCCAGCTTGCGATGCTTAAGTATCAATTCCTGAAGTCTCTTTTCCCCAAATTCTTCCTCTTCAATATTAAGAGCTTCATTAACCCCATCTGTATAGCAGACCAGAAGATCATCCGGTTGAAATTTTACATTTCCCACCTGGTAAACAAAATCGGGCATCATTCCCAGAATGATGCCTCCTTCCTCCAATAGATGAAAATTATTCTGGCTGTCAATAAACAGGGGTGGATTATGGCCGGCATTAACGTAGGTAAATTCATGCGAGCTTGAATCCAGTATTCCGACAAAGAAAGTTACATATTTATCCGGATCAGTATTCTGGTAAATTAAGTTATTCAATTTTCCGACCACCTGGTCAAGATGAGGATTTTCGCTGATAATAGTCCTCAAACCCGCCTGTAGATTGGCCATGATGAGTGCAGCCGGGACACTCTTACCCGAAACATCACCGATGGCCAGGGCAAAGCGATTGGAAGTGACCGGTATGACATCAAAATAATCACCTCCCACTTCTTTGCTGGAATTGTTAATTCCCCAGGTATCATATCCCTGGATCTGTACTATTTCACGGGGAAGCAGTTTTTTTTGAATTGTTTTCGCTACCTGTAATTCCTGCTCAATCCTTTGTTTTTCCATAGTTTCGATAAAAAGACGCGCATTTTCCATGGAAATAATGGCCTGACTGACGATGGTTGCCAGAAATTCCAGGTCAATCTCAGAGTATTGTTGCTTGTTTATTTTTTCGCCAAGAAGAATAAACCCAAGAAATTTGTTCTGATGTCGCATGGGAATAATCACCTGCGCACCAATTTTTATTAATTTATTTGATAATTTTTTATTGCTTATCTTACCAATTAGGGTAGGGGAATCGAACTTTAAAATATCCGGTTCTGTACTTATTAAACTCTCCAGTGCATCCTGTGAAAATCCTTTTCCGTCATATTTTTGTAGTCCTTCATCTCCATAAACCACAATGGCATAATGATAAACGAGCATCTGCCCCATAAGGGCATAGGTAAGCAATTTGATGATCTTTTCACTTTCCAGCGTAGCTGAAAGGCCCTGAGCAATGTCAAAAAGAGTTTTTAATTGTTGGATTCGTTCATCTAATAGTTTATTAACCTTTTGAATTTCCTGAACCTGGAGGGCATTTTCAATAGCTGTAGCCGATAGATTTGCCAGAGATGATAAAAAATCTTTTTCCTCAAGAGTGAACGGTTTTTTGTTCAGTTTGGTGCCATAAGCGATAATTCCGATTAATTTCTCCTGTGAATGGATGGGGACAATGAGCGCGAGTTTGTTTTTATTAAAATGGTCAATATCATTATCCAATTCAGCTATCTTAATGTCAGTGCATTCTAAAATTCCAATATCGGGTGCCAAATCAGTTAGGTGAAGTGTCTTATCAACAATTATTTCAGGTAAACCTTTCCATAATTTGGGAGATAATTTACCCTGGTCCTTAAGATAGATGATGCCTTTTGAAAGCATCAACCGGCCCATAGGGATCAATAAAATATTATTTAGCACCTGATGTAAGTCTAGGGAAGAATTTAATAGTTGACTGATCTCAAATAAAGAGGAGAGCTCGATAAGGCGGCGATTGATTTCTTTAATATTTTCAGTATGATATTTATCAGATAAATAGTCCAGAAGACCAGCCATATCCTAAATCCATTCAAGGTGATAAACTGTTTTTATTGAAAAAGTGATTGTGGTTGATAGTTGAAGAGATTTTTTAATTATGGGTTTTATATTTAACCATTCGAACGCGATTTTTCACACCGGGTTTTATTTTATATTCAACCTTATCCATTAAAGTTTTTATGAGGTATAATCCCAGACCTCCCCGCTTCATTTCTTTTAGGTAGACATCCATTTCCGGAGTTTTGACCTGACTTGGATCAAATCCTTTTCCAGCATCAATCACATCAATTTCCAGGCGATCTTCATGTGTGGTAACCTCAACCGAAAGAAATTCCTGGTTGGTCTTTGAATTTTTATAGGCATGCCGGATCACATTTGTGCTGGCCTCATCGACTGCTAATTCTATACGGTGAATGTTCTCTTCCGAGAATCCCATATTTTGGGCAATTCGAGCGACAAATTCCCGCACAATTTCCAGATTTGCAGTTTCGATGGGCAGTTTCAGATGAAATTTTTTTGCTTTTGTTGTCATACTTTTCCGTTGGTCCGCAAGGATTTTCGGTTATTTTTGACCGCTGAATTTTTTTACCGCCAGATCTTCCGAATCGTAAAATTCATACAGACTCGGGAATCCCAGAAGATCGAATACTTTGAAGACCTTGGGGGCAGCACAGCATATCTTCAGATCACCGCCATTACTTCTTATGTCTTCTATGACCCCCATAAAGACACCGAGACCGGCCGAGCTGATATATTGTAAACCATCCAGATTGACTATAATATTATAATTTTTTTCATTAATCAGTTTTTGCAGTTCGCTTTCAAAATTTTGCGCGGTATGGGCATCCAGAAATCCTTGAATATTTAATACCCTTACGTCTTCCACTTCCTTTCGAAATACTTCGAACTTCTCCATTAGTGTCTCCTCACTAAACAATTATTATTTACGAGAAATTTGGGAAAAAAGTTAACTATTAATTTCATTTGATGAGAATTTTTAATGATAAATACTTCATAAATCTATAATCTAATTTCAGTTAAGTCAATATAACATTTAACCATTTTGATTATCATTTCTTACCAGCTTCATGAACAATTTTATCCAATTCTGATTGTTTACAATTTTTGAGAATAATAAATGTCAAATCATCATGAAGCGGGGTATTACCGCAGAAATCGATCACAGAGTTTGCAAGCTGTTCTTTAATCTTCTCGGCACTGTTTTCCTTACATTCTTTCATAAACTGAATAAGACGATCTTCACCATATTCATCTCCCTCCCGATTTCTGGCTTCAATAACGCCGTCTGTATAGAGAACGACGGTACTCTGACCATTCATTTCCAGGGTGTATTCCTCCAATATATGGTTAAATTTTTTACCCGGATCGAGACCAAGTCCAATACCTTTGGTGGTGATACTTCGGGGTTGTTTGCTGTTCTCGCTGCAAAAAAGAACCGGAGTATGTCCCGCCCGTGTAAAAGTGATCAGTTCTTTTTCGGGATTTATTTTAGCTACAATGGCACTCACGAACGATTTGCGTTCAATATGGGGATAAATCATCTCATTGATATCACAGGTTAATGAAAATACATCTTTATGACTTTTGGCAAGTGATTGAATAATTCCTTTAAATTCAGCCATATAAAGGGCAGCAGATGTTCCTTTCCCTGAAACGTCCCCAATAATGATTCCCGGATTTCCATCTGAAAAATAGAAGAAATCATAGTAATCACCGCCAACCTCATAAGCACTAAGACAGAAGGCATCAATATCAAAATTCTTAATACCGGGGATGGATTGAGGTAACAATTTTAGCTGCACATCCCGGGCAATTTTAAGTTCCTGTTCCAGACGTTCCCGCTTGATGGAATCCTGTAAAAGCTGTGCATTCTCAATAGCGATAGCAGCCTGATTGGCTACTCCCTGAATGAGGGAAATATCGTCAATGTCAAATGTATACTCTTTGACTTTGGTTGCATAGATAATGCCCATCAGCTGACCACGATTGCTGAATAAAGGGGCACCCAGAATAGTCCGGGCATCTTTTTTCCACTCTAATAATTGTTTGAATTGGCGGTGGTGAGGTACATCATTGATGAGTATCGCCTTCTGTCTACGGAATATATTTTCATTTAAACCTTTACGTTTTAGCAGGGGATTGGTGCGGAGTTCTTCCTCCAGCAAATTAATTTGCGAGGCGATATTGAATTGTCCTGCCTCATGGTCATAGAGTGCAAGCCAGGTGGACTGACTCTCCAAAACCTGAGATGTGAGTTTGGTAATTAATGGAGGTAATTTCTCAATCTTGGTTTCGCTATTTAACATCCGGCCCAGGTCATAAAGGGAATTTAACTCCTTAATTTTTCTGTCGAACACTCGGGCTGTCGGTAACTGAAGGAGAAGTTTAAAGACAGCTAAGCCACCATAAATAAGTAAAAAAATCCACATATTGAATGTAAAGGCGGCGATGGTCAGGCTGTAGGCAGGCAGACTTTGCCGGTATACGATATCGAAAAGTGCGGCAATGGCAACATATATCGGTATTCCGGCAAAAAAGTAGATAATCTTTCTTTTACGTGATAGAAAAGTAATCCATTCATTGCGAAAGGACAGGATTACCACGAATATGAGTACAAAGGAAAAGGTGATATCATTATAGATTGTCAATTCAGAAAATTGCAACCAACCTACCGGTTGCCGAGAAAAATAGACCGAAATGGCATTCAGGGTGACAGCAATAAGAAATAAATTAAAAATGATGGCGGTGTTCCGTTTACGTTTGTAGAAGATCAATTTTTTCAGAATGAACAAGGCCGGCACCAATGTGAATGAGGCAGTAATTGCCATGAGAGTTGAAGCAATCACCGCGCTGATCGAATCATAGTTTGCGGGAAAACCAGGTGAGTAGGAAGGATTAAAAATAATCCGGGTAAGTATGGAAACAATGAAATTGATGAGGATCAGGAGAGAGAGCCGTGCTAAATTTTGTTCAATGGTCAGTTCTTCCAGAGGGAATTTTGACTTGATCAAGCGGTAGCATAAAAAGATAAGACTTAAGATAACCAGTTCACGGAGATATGAGATGATGTTAAAGATAATGCCACTATAATAAGAAAAAAAATCGAGCGCCATGATAGCGAGAACCGCCAGAGGCACGAAAATATACAACAATTTAAGTATTCTGTTAAGCATTACTGGATATAAACCTTAATCGGGTCATAAAGCTGGGTATTGCTGGATAATTGTTGACCTGTACTATCATATAAGACTATTCGATTCATATATCTCTGCAAGAGTACGATTGAATTATCATAGGGATTAATTTTAATATCATTTATCAATTTACTTAAACCTGATAGTTCTAAAAGACGAACACCATCGAGGGAAAGTTTCACAGCACGTGAGGATTCATAATCTATGTTCTCAGCCATCCATAAGTAATTTTTATTAACCGGTTTACAAATGATGTTAAATATCCCTTGAATTTCACTCCGGCTGGAGGTCGTATTGATGATATCATAAATGGTTAACGCTGATTTATTCTGTTGAGGATCAACACTCAAAATAAATAGACTATTTTCCTCAATTGTCATATCCTGACCTGTAAAAGATGTCTGAAATGCCAGACTAGTAAGTATATTTCCAGAATCAGTATATATACGGACCTCATGACTATCAATTGTAACAACCTCCGATTGAGGAGAGAGAAGAATTTTGAAAACATGATCATTTGGTAATGCAATGGTATCCTCGACGGACTGATTGTTGACGGTGTATATCTTCTGAGTATTGGGATCCAATACGCAAACGAGGTTACGATTGTTATCCCATTTGACGTCTATGGGTCTTTGAAAGTCATTTTGGAAAAAATAATCTTCATAGCCCATGGTCAAATTCATTCTACTGATATATCGGTACTGTGCATGCGCCATCCAGATCTCTGATTCACCGCTGCTCCAATCCCAGTTGATGGGCGGATAATTGGTATATATGATACGATTAACATGCTGTAAATCATAGGAAATTTCTCTGATTGAAGATCCGTAACGGGAGAGAATCCAAACAGTTCCGGGTCCGGCTAACATTTTTACGGTATTGGAGGGAGATGTTTCTTGTGAAAAACCCATGATCGAGATCTGGTATTGATACCAGTGATAGTAACTGAGCGTTGAGTCGATGAAGCTTTTCATATCCGGGGATAATTCTTTGAATAGTTCAAATGTATCGTTATCTACCGCGCGGTATAGTCGAAATCCCTGATAACCAGTCACATCATTCACTTGCCAGCTTAGGTGAGCAGAATTGTTGGTGGGCTGTATGAATAAATCGATAGGTGGGGAAATATTGACGCCGGGATCGAAGGGATTGGATCTGTCTCTGTTTGAACATTGAATTATAATGCCAGCAATGATGAAAAATAACGTCACAAATTTGTGGAAATGGATACCCATTTTTTATTCGAATATCTCTTTTATATTCTGGAACACTTCATCGACCGGAAGCTGACCATTTAAACGATAAAACTGATGCTGTTTGTTATAATACTCAATCAATGGTTCAGTTTGTTCCCGATAGACTTTTAATCGATTCATTATGGTTTCTTTCTTATCATCGTCTCTTTGAATAATATCCCCACCGCACACAGTACATTTATTATCGGAAGGTGGTGGATTTAATTTTAAATTATAATCAGTTCCACACTTCGCACATATTCTTCGACTGGTGAGCCGTTCTATAATCACATCCTGCGGTGCATGTATTTCTAACACTGTAATATGGGGGGCATTAAGTTTTTGCAGCAACAGATCCAGGCCTTGGGCCTGGGGGATTGTTCGTGGAAATCCATCCAGAATAAATCCATTTTGACAGTCAGGCTGAACCAGGCGGTGGTGGATGATTTCCAACATTAAATCATCAGGAACCAGATGTCCTCTGTCCAATATCTTTTTTACCTGTTGTCCCAAGTTCGATCCGGATTGTACCTCACTTCGTAAAATTTCACCAGTCGATATTTGCGGTATTTTATATTCCCGCATGATTTTCTTTGCCTGTGTACCTTTACCCACCCCCGGGGCACCTAAAAGAATAATGTTCATAGTTTTTCCTGTTTTAGATCACGACGTTAACATTTTCTGAAAATTAAACAAAAACTTAAATATTGTGAATAAAAAAAATAATATTTATGAATCGTATTAAAGTTTCTCTCCTTTAGTTTAATGTAATGTTGTTTTTTAAAATCAATAAGAACTTTCTTGATATATATCATTTAAAAAAATCATGAGAAAAAAATAATTTTGTATAAAATTGTTCATAATAATTTTATTTTTTTGGTAGCTTTTATTTTATTTTAACAGTAAAATTGTTTGCGCAGGATGACATAATTCATGCCAGGGAAAGCAGACTCAAAATACCCCATGCCTCTGAGGTTTCAAAATCAGTTCACGGATTTTTTTGTTTTTTCTCATACATATTTTTAGTTATTCTCTGTTTTCCCAATCGGACTCCCTTAATGTATTCTGGGGGTTAAATCCGGAACCGGACATGTACCAATACTGGTTATATCGCTCAGTCAACAATTTCAATGATTTCCAAATCCACGAGATCGTATATCATCCTGATTCAACCCATACTGATGCGGATAGTATCCAACCTGGGAATTTATATGCTTACACCCTTGTTGCAGTAGACTCAGCCGGTGGTCACTCTCAATTTTCGGATTCCGTTGCGGTTGGTTTACCGATAATAGATTTGCACCTGAACGATATTCTAAATAACGAAACTACCTACATTCCGTTGAACAGCTTTTTATACGATCCCGACCATGCCACAAGCGAATTGAATCTCACCGTGTCCAATCAAAATAATGTATATATTCAGATCAGTAACGGGAACCTGCTTGTCACCCCGGATCCCTATAACTATGCCGGAATTGCCGGTTTTGATCTGGAAGTGTCAGATCCCATGGGATTTTGGGATACCAGTAATATTCTATTCGTCATCTTGCAGTCTTCACCTTCCTCGATTGACCCCATCAATAATAAGATCCCTGATGATTATGAATTATTTCAAAACTACCCTAATCCATTTAATCCAACCACCTGGATTCAATTCGCAGTACCCCGGCTATCCGATGTTGAGATTGCTATTTTCAATATCCTGGGAGAGAAAATTGATATCTTGTTTAATAGCCAGGTAAATCCCGGTTATTACGGATTCTCTTTCAATGCGGCTCATCTATCCAGCGGCACTTATTTCCTGATACTGAAGGCGGGGAAAACCACTCTGGTGAAGAAAATTCTCTTAACCAAATAACCGAAATTCCAAGTTTTCCGCATATCTCTACTTTCCCTTTATTAATAATAACTAACATTTCTCACTACCAAACATAGGATTTAATGCATAACATTACTGACCTTTGAAATTTCATGCGAAAAAATTGGACTATTTTCTCATTTATAAAGTTTTGCGGTATAGTTGCTAAAA
>CBDUVK010000036.1:0-14284 GCA_965370645.1 uncultured bacterium | reverse complement strand
CGGATCATGATCTTTGTGGTCCCGCAGGTGCGGGATGAATTAATCAAATTAAATAATCCTATCCGAGTTACAGAAAAAATTAGACAGACCTCAATAACGGTGCATGACAAATCATAGAGTTAAATCGTGTCATTCAATAGCTGGGTATAAAGCTTTAACAAAGTCTGTTCCTGTGCTTCCCAATTCCATATTTCACGGGCTTTAAGACAATTTTGATGATAAGTGCCCCATTTTTCTTTTTGGGTTAGAAGTGTCTGAATTGCTTTGGATATTTCCTCAATATTCGAAGGATCAACCAAAATGGCAACTTCAAATTCCTGGTTAAAATCCTTAAAAGTAGGGATTGCCGAAGCAATGACCGGTGTACCTGCCATGACATACTCGAAAAATTTGTTGGGAGATGCATAAGTATAGTTCTCTGATCGGGGTTCAAAGAGCACCAGGCCAGCTCTGGCTTTCTGAGTTTCCAGCAGTAAAATCTCCCATCCAACCTTTCCCTTCAGTTGAACACGTTTCTGAAGCTGATTGGATTCTATTAATCGATGTAGCTCTTCTTCCAAATCCCCCTCCCCAATGAGATGCAATTGTCCGCTCTTAATTACATTCATTGATTTTACAATATTACAAAGACCCCTCCCCTCCTTCAGAATGCCCTGAAAAAGCACCATTTCATTACGTTCCCGAAATCCCTTCAATTTATCTTCCAGTCTATTATCTTCCCGTGAAGGAAAATTCATAATAACGGCTGTTCCAGGTATATGGGGATATTTATCCAAAAACAGTTGCTGGTGCCAAGAATTGATGGTGATCAATGAATGTACTTCCTTGATCAGAATTTTTTCCACTACAGACCACACAAAGCCTGAAAAACGTTTCCTTTTAAAAACTTCCAATCCACATGTAAACTCATGGGCGTCATAGACGAGTATACCTCTTTTAAAGATATTCGCGAGAGCTGAGCCAGGCATAACCCAAATATCATGAGCATGTAATATTTGATAGTTACTCCTCAATAAAAAAATAAATAGCCTGATATTAAATAGAATGAATTTGAGGGGTCCCCTGCGCCAAAATGGAATGTAGATTCTCTTAATTATGATCTTTTTCAAATTAGAAAATTTCGGCAATTCAGGGGTTTTAAGTGCCAAAATTTCCACCTGAGCTCCATGTTGAGAAGCGGTTTTAGCCTGATTAAAAATCCGCCTTTCATTTTCGCAGGGACTAATCGTGGTGTGGATTATTTTAACAGAAGGTTCAAACATATACTAAATCAAATTTATATTAACAAAAATTGAGCATCCTATTTTAAAAAAGGTAAGCTGAATTCGTGAACCCCGGGTTTCAGCAGCGGCAAT
Source organism: uncultured bacterium (assembly GCA_965370645.1). Lineage (GTDB taxonomy): Bacteria > Calditrichota > Calditrichia > RBG-13-44-9 > RBG-13-44-9 > RQOF01. The sequence goes on along the minus strand of CBDUVK010000036.1, from coordinate 12,929 downwards.
CTTAACTGATATTTTAACTGATATTCTGGTTTACACCGGACAAGATTGTTATTTGGTTGAAGTGGGGAAGGTGAAATGATTTGTAAGCAGAGATCACTCATAGGATTTTCGGATTCTATAACAAAATCAAGTGAACCATTTCCGACAGTAAGTTTAGTTAATTTAACCTCAGCTCGCTTTTTCCACCAATCCAGTATATTTCCCAGCGAATCATTATAATAATTTTTAGGTTCCAACCAGTTAAAAATTTCCTTCCAGAGTGGTTTAAATTCTGGTTCCACCAAGTTGTGGGGATGCCAGAGAATATGGAGTAAACCGTTAGTGCTCTCAATCTGATTTGCGAAATCATGAAATAGGTCACTGTTTTCAGATGACTTACTGATCATCTCTGCCCAGGGATAGTCCATGACATTAAAGGGAATTTCATATATTTTCAAAATTTTTCCCTTTTGAATATCATAGGTTCTAAAGGGAAGGCTGGTACCAGCCCGATACCCCATGGATTCATTATATCCTCCCGAGGAATCATATTCAAATCCTTGAGTCTGAAAATCACGCCATCCTTGGGGAAAGGTTAAGCGAAGATAGTGCTGGCGTATACCTTTTAGTTGCGCATTACTGATTTTTTGCAATTTTTCTTTTTCTTTCCTAATCCGCATCGGGTGATCGAAGGCATATCGGCTGCTGTGCAGGCCTATTTCATGCTGATTCTGCTGCAGTCTTTCAAATAAATTGTGAAACTTGCTTGATCCAATACGATAACGATAATTCAGGTTTTCCCAGGATTTAGCAATAAAAAAGAAACTTGACCTGACCATCCTATCCTTGTAAAAGTCCAGTAATTCATCAAAATTCCAATAAATATTATTGTGGTAAACCGATTGTTTGTAATGATCTGCAAAATCGCCAAATTTTGCAGTGCCGATATCTTTAAAAAGGCTTCTTATCCCATATTTTCTGGTCATATCAATATCATGAGAAATAGTAACCGCGAAGGGCAAACCACCGGGCCAGGGCATTTTAGAGATAAATGGTATTTTATGCTGAACACAGAAACTGATAATATCCTGTTGATATTGATTTACCATTAAATCTACCCCCGGTTCAAAAAAAGGTTCGGGTTCATCATCAGGTACCTGGGTATCTCTGCATGACAGTTTCTCCAGCAGAAAATTAAAGGCATTGTTGTCAAGATTTACAGAGTATTCAATATCGGATTTTCGCTGGATGCTATTTCCTTTGTTCTCTATAAAAGTAAAATCGAAATGCGGTACAGTACGAACTGATCCTGAAAACCAACCTGCGGTGTTTAAAACATGACTATATATATACTGTTGAGCAACAGAAGGGAAGGATGAGTTCAATATGACTTGCATAGTATGATAATTGTGATAAGATATTGTTATTACAGAATTAACCAGGTTTTACAATTTCTCGTTTTTTAAGTGCCTCCAGAACTTCAGCCAGGCGGTCCTCAGTCCATTTTCTATTTCGGTAGTCAAGAATACCGTAAATAATTTGATTTTTTTTAGCCAGGATAGTTCTCCCCCACAGGGGTTCATTGATCACATAGTAATCTGTATCAATTTTAAGGGTGTCCTGAATTACTTCCACATTTTCCTGAAAGAAAAAGAAATAGTTCCAAAAATTGCTGTCAGCGGCTGCGGTATAGACATTATCAATAATAAAAATACGTGAATACCCCTCATCAGTCTTAAAATCTGCATAATAGATTTTATTAAAATATTCCTGACCCAACCAACGACCTACATAAAATTTTTCAGAGTTTTCAACACGATTTTTCTCTGGTAAACAATCTAAAATTGGTGTCTGCTTCTTTTGTCTGGGTACTATTTTGATAATTTCCTCAGTAAAATCTCTCAGTCGATCCCATCTCTCACTGAGAGTGTCTTGTTTTTCAGTAAAAATGACATAATTTCCATACCAACAGACTAATCGCTGTCCAATTGCGTAAGTTGCAAACCCAATATTAAAAAAATCCAAAGAGGGTGATTTATCAACTGAATAAAATCCAAAGGCATGAATATGTGATGGGAAAAGATAAATTTGGAGGTTGATGTCAAGGCTATCTTTTGAATATTTATAGGTCACACGGGAAGCTTTATTTACTTCATATTCTTTTAAATAATCAAAAGATCCCTGGCTCAGCTGACTTAAATTATGATCTGCATAAAATTCAGGTTCAGCGATGACTATCCATTCTTTTTTCTGCTCGATATTCTGAATAATTTCTAACAAAGGTTCGGATTTTTCCTCCTGGGCATAGACAGGAATCAACGAAGCAAAAATGAAAAAAAATAAAAAATAAATTAAATGTCGGATAATTTTGGGATTTCCTGAATACCTTTTTGTTCCTATTAACATACCTGTTTTCTCTTTATTACAATTTAATGAGTTGATGATCCCAATTTTCAATATTCATTGCCTCATATAGTTTCGGAATAAAATCCGGACCATACCTGCTTAAATATTGGATGATGTTTAAGACCCTCTCCTGAAATTTATCATCCGGAAAAAGATTTGCCAAAACTTTCTTCAATTGATTTATTTCCGTTTGCATCTTTCGTTCATATGCTTGATCAACCTTATTACGTAATTTTAGTATGAGATCTGCGAAATTCTGAGTTGTTTTACCGGCCAAGGTTTCCAGGGTTGGATCGATTTCAATGAGTATCTCTTTCAATTTATCCATCTCTTTCCGGATATTAGTCTGAGATGATTTAAAGGCCTGTTCAATTTTCTGATCAGACTTTTCACGGATTTGAATATCGACCAGACCCTGGCGAAATCGAAAGAAATCTTCAATGGTGAAACCAAGCTTTTCAATAATTTTATGTACCTTGGCCTCTACGAGGGTTAAACGATTTCTGGGATGAAATATGGCAGATGTGACCCCAAAAAATTCATATAAGGGGCGTAGCTGGGCTGCATAGCAAATCTCCGCCGGTCCGGCAATGTAAATGAGGCCAGGTAAAATGTAATCCTGCAAAATAGGCCGAAAAGCCACGTTGGGAGTAAATCTGTCCGGAGAATGTTCGATTTTATCTGTTAAATATGACAGTGGTAGCACACCACTGTTTTGTGAACCTTTTAAAATAAATCCGTCATCTTTGGTGTCCACCCTGCATCGATTATCCTGATCATCCCGAAAGAACAATAAAGTTTGATGAGAGTCCAGGGTGATCTGGTTATGATACCCCTGTTTGATCAGAACTTGACTGTGATTATAGAAATTATTATACAACTCTCGCCACTGTTTTAAAGATTTTATTAAGAATGGCTTTGTTAGTTCCATCACCTTCCTGTCAGTCGGATTCAGAATAATCACTCCAAAATCCTTCAGGATAAAATGAATCCATTCTGCAAATGAATCCGCAAAATTTTTACCAGCCAGATAGATTTTCTCCAGGTTTACTAACAGATCATCTCTAAAGTCATTGGAAGGAAATTCTGTGGAAAGAGTTTCAAATATGTTGGTTACCTCATTGGAGATGAGTCGCAGGTAAACAGAGCGGCGATCCTGGGGTTGGTCAGGTAGAGAGAGGCGAATCAACTCATTGGCCATATTTAGTATCTTGATATGATTGATTTCTGGAAAATCATTATCCCCCACTTCCATCCAGAATACAGGAACACATTGTAATCCTGGGAATTTAGATTCGACAAATTTGGCAGTTTTTACGCACTGAAGAATTTTAAAGATTGTGTAGAGAGGTCCTCCGAAAATTCCAGCCTGTTGACCGGTAACCACAGCCAGGGTTTTTTTATCTGCAAGCTTGTCAATATTATTCAATGTTAATTCCGGGGCATGCCATCTTTTATTTTGGCGTCTAAGAATATCCACAATTCTTTCTCGATTAACATATTCTGATAGACGGTTCTTGGCACAAATTTCAAGATCGTCCCAGGGATGCCAGCTATAAAATTTCGAGACTGCTGCGAAGTCAGTTAAATAACTGGCAAATAATGGAGGCTCTTCCTCCAGTATTATAGTTTTACTTTCAAACTCATTTATCATTATTCAGCCAAAAGTTAAATTTAAAGCCAGGAATTTTCTTTATACCAGCAAATGGTTTTTTCAATTCCTTTTTCAGCCGGAAACCGGGTTTGATAGTGGAAATCCTTTTGTGCTCTGGCCGGGGAAACCCGCCAAAAAGGTTCTCTTACTTCCACCATTTTTTCCCGATTAAGAATTGTTTTCCCACCGGTGATATTTGCTATTTGCTCTATAAAATAAGCAATCATATTAACCAACGTGTATGGTAATTTTAGAGTCAGGTACTTCTTGTTCATTATTTTGCCGCTGATTGCCGCAAACTGTGACCAATAATACGGTGTTTCTTCACAAATGAAGTATGTTTTTCCCGCCGTATTTTCGGAAAAGGTCGCCTCTATGATCCCCTGCGCACAATCCTCAACATATACCACATTCACAAGTTGGTCCACCTTTCCAACCATCAGGTTTAAACCATATTTTAGTGTCCTGAAAAAATGCAGGACATCAGTATCCCGTGGTCCGTATACTGCACAAGGTCTAACGATGGTGACAGGCAACTTTTCCTGGAAACTTGATGCGACTTGTTCTGTTTGCCATTTGCTTCTTCCATATTGTGTAAGCGGTTGACAGGGGAAGTTTTCATTTACAGGCTCTTGAGATGGAGAAGGTCCAACCGCTGCCTGACTACTGACCAGTAAAAAATTTTTTATAGGAATATCCTGCTCAGCAATGGTCGAAAGTAAACAGCCGGTCGCCTCAACATTTCCCTGATAAAACGCCTTCGGATCCCGGGCTTTAGTGACACCAGCAAGGTGAATAACATAATCCGCATTCTTTAAATCAGAAAGATAGGTCCGAGGTTCTGATATCGATCCTCTGAGAAGATTCAGCGGCAAACCATTCAACCATTTCAAGTCACTATTCTGACGGGTCAGACAGGTAACCTGGTGTTTCTCTTTAACCAGTTGTTCTGCTACAAAACTACCGATGAATCCCGTTGCACCTGTTAAAAAGACATTTGCCATTTCAGAATATATCCATTTCTTCTTTTAAACAAAATTTTAAAATAAAATCAAACCGATTCTTATTTACCTGAATCCTGAAAGATACAAAGCAATTCCAAAGTATTATAGAATTTTAAAATCAGGTGGCAGACCAGGGTAAAACATAAATATGTTTACTTCGACTTAACATTTTATTATTATTAAAGTTCGGAATTTCAAAATGTGAGAGAATTGCATGCATGTCATAGATGCCATCAATAATTCGAAAGAGATATTTACTTCATTAGAGATCACACCACCTAACAAAGGGCAGAGTATAGAGGATTTGTTCCGTGTAATTGACCCCTTAGTTGAATTTAATCCCGCCTTTATCAGTGTAACCTACCATCAACCTCAGGTTGTTTATGAGGAACGGGATGGAGTAATTTACCGCATTCCCAAGAGAAAAAAGCCCGGGACTGTCGGAATTTGCGCTGCGGTGACAAATCGTTATAAAATTGACACTGTACCTCATTTTATTTTGGGGGGATTTAGTAAATTTGAGACGGAAGACGCGCTTATTGACTTGCATTTCCTTGGTATCGAGAACATTTTTGCAGTGCGGGGCGACCCTGCTCCCGGGGAGAAAACATTTATTCCGGAAAAGGATGGTCACAGCTACGCGAGTGAATTGGTGGAGCAGATAGATAAAATGAACAGAGGAGATTATTTAGAACCCCTAGACAATGCAAAACCGACTCATTTTTGTATCGGGGTATCCGGGTATCCGGAAAAGCATTATGAGGCACCCAACTTTGAGAAGGATCTTCACTTTCTCAAACATAAGGTGGAACAGGGTGCCAATTACATTATCACCCAGATGTTTTTCAATTTTCAGGTTTACAGGAATTTTGTGGAGAAAGCCAGAGAGATTGGTATCACGGTCCCAATCCTGCCCGGAATAAAACCCATAACAACCATGGGTCAATTGTCAAGTCTACCGCGTGATTTCCACATATCTCTGCCAAGCAAGTTGGTTGAAGCTATGGAAGGAGCTAAAACAGCCACAGAAACAAGAAAAGCTGGAATCACTTTTACCAGAAAACTATGTGAAAAATTGATTGATTATGGTGTACCCGGCATTCATGTCTACACCATGGGAAAAGGAACGGCAACTCAGGAGCTTCTGACTCAACTCTTCAAATAAGCACTTATTTATCCAATGCGAATATTTTTTTTAGTGTTTAATCTATCGAGAATCCTTTAAATTCTACGGATCAGTAATTGGATTAAACAGGAGACCCTTCTTGGATATTTTTGACAAGTGTATGAATTTCACCAGAGCCAAAGAAGCTATGGAAAGTGGAATTTACCCTTATTTCAAGGCTATCCGTGAAAATAATGGACCTCGAGTCGTAATGGATGGCCGGGAAATTATCATGATCGGCTCCAATAATTACCTCGGTTTAACCAAAGATCCTCGTGTTCAGGAAGCAGCCATCAAGGCCATAGAGAAATATGGTACCAGTTGTTCCGGCTCCCGTTTTTTAAATGGTACACTTGAATTACACGAGGAGTTAGAGGCGAAACTCGCCACATTTGTCAAAAAAGAATCCGCACTTTCATTCAGCACCGGTTATCAAAGTAACCTCGGTGCCATTTCTACCATTGTGACAAAAGATGACCTTATTCTCACCGATAAAACGAATCATGCCAGTATTTTCGATGGCATTTTCCTCTCTGCAGGAATCCATATGGGAGTGAATGTTAGACGCTATAAACACAATGATATGGATGATCTGGAACGCGTGTTATCCAAGTTGGATCCGGACAAACCCAAGATGATCATTACCGATGGTGTTTTCAGTATGGAAGGTGATATCGTCAATCTTCCCCGTATGGTTGAAATCGCTAAAAAATATAAAACGCGAATTTATCTGGATGACGCACACGGTTTAGGTGTGGAAGGAAAAACAGGGCGTGGTACCCAGGAACATTATGATATTTGGGACGAAATTGATTTAGTCATGTGTACTTTCAGTAAGTCCTTTGCCTCGCTGGGCGGATTTATTGCAGGGAAAAGTGAAGTTGTACACTACATCAAGCATTTTTCCCGACCTCTAATATTTAGCGCAAGCATTCCTCCTGCCAATGTCGCAGCAGTATTGAAATCCCTGGAAATTATTGAATCGGAACCACAAATTGTACAAAAACTCCAGGAAACTGGCAAAAAGATGATCCGTGAATTTCAATCGCTCGGTTTTAATACCGGGGAATCAGAGACGCCCATCGTACCGATCATCATCGGAGGGGACGAAAAAACTTTTGAATTCTGGTTAAAATTATTTGAGGAAGGTGTGTACACCAATCCCGTTATCAGTCCGGCAGTACCACCAGACCGATCGTTAATCCGCACCTCATATATGGCCACTCATCATGATGACGACCTGGATATTGTCTTAGAAACCTTCAAAAAAATCGGCAAAAATATGGGATTAATTTAAAATAGGTCATGCCTATTTTTTTTATGCTGATACTGATTGTTCCGCAGAATCAAAACCAGCAGCCATTTAATTTATTAGACCATCTTTTCCAAAACTCCGAGGTGACTTATGTCTGATATAAGCATCAAAGTGGTTGAAAATAAAAGAGAACTGAAGCAGTTTATCAAATTTGCCTGGAAGGTTAATTCAGCTGATCCCAACTGGGTTCCTCCGTTGATATCCGACCGTCTGAAAGTTTTGGATAAGCATAAGAATCCATTTTTCAAGCATGCAGAGGCTGAGTATTTCTTAGCCTATCGCAATGGTGAAATTGTGGGTAGAATTGCAGCCATCACCAACCAGATGTATAATGATTTCCAGAATGATAATGCCGGATTTTTCGGCTTTCTGGAAGGGATCGATGATCCGGAAGTGTTTAAACTTCTACTGGACACAGCCAAAAAATGGGTCAAAGAGAAAGGCAAAGATTTTATCATGGGCCCAATGAATCCTTCCACCAATGATGAAATTGGATTTCTAATTGATGGATTTGACAGGCCACCCTACTTTATGATGACCCATAACCCTCCTTACTACCCGAAACTGATGGATCAGTTAAATTATCCTAAGGTAAAAGATGTATACGCATATTACATACACGAAGACACGTTTATTTTCAGTGAAAAATTAAGAAGAGTAGCTGAATTCACCAGAAAGAAAATGGGCATTGATATTCGCCCTGTTCGCATGAAAGAATTTGAGGCAGAACTGGAAAAAATCCGATATATATATAACAATGCCTGGGCAAAAAATTGGGGTTTTGTGCCCATGACGCCGGAAGAATTTGATTTTATTGCAAATGACTTCAAAAAAATTATCGATCCTGATCTGGTTCTTCTCGCCGAAATTAAAGGTAAACCGGTGGGATTTTCTCTGGCCCTCCCAGACTACAACCAAATTTTCGCAAAGATCCCGAGCGGTAAACTGCTTCCACTAGGGTGGCTCAAATTTTTGACTGAAAAAAACAAAATTAACAGTTTAAGGGTGATTACTCTGGGCGTCGTCCAGGAGCTGCAACATACTGGAATTGGTGGTTTATTTTATCTTGAGACTTTCGATCGGGGAACAAAAAAAGGATATATCAGTGCAGAAATGTCCTGGATCCTGGAAGATAATGAACTGATGGTAAAATCCGCCAAGCTGATGGGAGGTAAGCCATACAAAACTTACCGAATCTATGGTGTTCCTTTGTAGGTAACCCAACAAGGGAGTATTTTTACTATTTCCTTTTCTGAAGCAGCACAGCGAAAGAGCCGTCCATGTGATGTTTGTGGGGGAATGTCCGAATATAATAATAGTCTGAAACATATGCCAAAGGGATGGTTCTCTCTAATTTTACCATTTCAAATTCCGGATGATTTTCGAGAAACTCTTTAATATTGACTTCATTCTCTTCAGGCTCAATAGTGCAGGTAGAATAAACCAATTTCCCATCCGGTTTCAAAACCGCTGCTGCACTTTCCAGCAAACTCAGTTGTAGATTTTTCATATTGAGAATATCCTGTTCGGTTCGCTTCCACCTTAAATCCACCCGCTTATTAAGTACACCAAAGCCGGAACAGGGAGCATCGATCAAAATTTTATCGAATGATTCCCGTAATGGCAATGACACAGCATCGGCCGCAATAGCCTGAAAAGAATGATACTTCAACTTTTGTAAATTTTCCCGGAGAAGTTGCAACCGGGAAACATGGAGGTCGAGGGTTATTAATTTGCCCTTCCCCTGCAATTTCTCTGCAATATAACCCGCCTTTCCACCCGGAGCCGCACACATATCAAGTACCTGTTCTCCAGGTTGAATATCCAATAATATGACTGGTAGACCGGTACTAATATCCTGAACTGATACCCAACCCCGTTTAATCAGATCCAACTTCCTAAAGTCCTGAAAGTTATCTATCCAGATAAAATTATTGAAGTCAGGATGAACCTCATAGGATATCTGATTTTCCTCCAGGAGTCTGTACAGCGTATCACGCTCTGCCAGCTGTTCATTGAGACGAACCGAGAGCCGGGGACGACTATTATTTGCATCGCAAAGTAGTTTTACTTCATCCACCCCCCAATATTCTATCCATCTTTGAACCATCCATTTAGGATGGGAGTATCGTATGGACAATTTATCCAGGATCTCAAGTTGGGTTTCAAGAAATTCAAATTTTTTATGTTGTCTAAGGAAATTTCGTAAAATTGCATTTACCAAATTGGCAGTCTTCTGATTGAATTTTGCCTTGGCAATTTCTACAGCTTCATACAGTACTGCATAAGCCGGAATTTTATCCAAATAGGTTAGTTGATAGACCGAAGAGCGCAGGTTATTTTTAACATCAGTAATTAAGTTATCATATTCACCCAGGTATAGCTGATTTAGATACCAGTCCAATTTTAGCCGCCAGCGTAACACCCCATTGACGATTTCGGTAACAAATCTACGATCAACATCCTCCATATTGAGCAATTCCCGATCCAATAATTTATCTGAATATGCCTGGCGGGTATCTACTTTCGTCAATATTTCAATGATCTTGGTGCGGGCATTGATCTGTGACTGATAGTCCGGTCGCTTATCAATACTGAGGAGGTCTTCAGTTTCATTCATGGTTTACCCTTTTCTTTCCGATTAAGGGCAGAATATACGGTATTTTAAAAGACGATACAAATTTAATTGACTTAAAATGATGTTAGATTTTGTGCCAGGATCGGGAAAACTGGAAAATGAGATAATACTCAATAGCTCTCGGTTAACTTTGAATGCTATCGTTCTCTCAGAATCTCTTCTGCATGTTTTAACTGTGTCAGATCATTGATTCCGTGAGTTTCATGAATATCCTCCGAGGGAAGGGCGGCCACCTTCTCCCCCCTCTCAACATACATTTTTATTATATCAGGAAGATAGTATTCGCCCTGGCTGTTGTTGTTGGAAAGTAGCGGCAATGATTCAAATAAAGGCCGACTCTTGAAGATATAGATTCCCACATTGATCTCTTTTATTTTCCGAATCTCATCATTCGCGTCCTTATGTTCCACAATCTGGCTGACATATCCACGATTATCCCGCACTACTCTTCCGTAACCGGTTGGATCTGGCATGTGGGTGGTAAGGAGGGATGCCAGAGAATCTTTCTCTTGCTGTATAGCAATAAGTTTTTTTAATGTCTCTGACCTCAATAAGGGGACATCTCCAGATAATATTAATATATTGCCATCATATTCTTTAAATAATTCTTCAGTTTGGAGAACTGCATGTCCTGTACCAAGCTGTTCCTTTTGAACGATATACTGGACGTCCATATCTTTGGTTGCTTCAATGACCAGCTCCTTTTTATGTCCAATGACCAAAACAACCTGCTTCGACCCGATAGTCTGTGCGGTTACAATTACATAATGAATCATGGGTCTTCCTAACAGAGGATGAAGAACTTTGGGCAAATCAGATTTCATGCGCTTCCCTTTACCCGCCGCCAGAATAATGGTCGAAAGATTCATACGATCTCCAAAAGGTTTTAAGATGGTCTTCCCGGAAAGGAAGATAACAACATTTCCTGGTTTTTATTTGATAAAGATCATATTTTTCTAATTTGGAAACTACACCGGAAGGAAAACATTAATCGGAAAGATCATTTGTGAATTAAAATATTATCAATTAATCGGGTCCCCCCCAGAAACACAGCCAGAGCTACAACAGCGCTATCTTTGATTTTTTCCAGGGATTCGAGGGTATCAGGATTGAATATTTCAATATAATCAACTTTTGCATGAGGAATCTTACGGATCATTTCTTCCATTTTGTCTTTTAAAATGGCGGCTTCTTTTTCCCCTTCCCGGTATAATTTCTGAGCATACCTGAGACTTTTGTAAAGACCTGCTGCATTCTTGCGGTCAGTGGCATTGAGATATTTATTGCGGGAACTTAATGCTAAGCCATCTGATTCACGAATGATAGGTGCCGTTTCAATTGCTATACCAAAATTTAAATCAATGACCATTCGTTTTATGATAATGGCCTGTTGATAGTCTTTTTCACCAAAAATAGCGACATGCGGTTTTACAATATTAAATAACTTTGCTACAACCGTGGTTACCCCACGGAAATGGGTAGGCCTAGAGATTCCACACATGATTATAGAAAGCTGTTCAACCGTGACATAAGTAATATAAGGCTCTGGATACATTTGATCTGCAGGGGGATAAAAAATAATATCCACCTCCTCCTGGCGACACAAGTTTTCATCTCGCTCAAAATCACAAGGGTATTTTTCCAAATCCTCTCCTTTACCAAACTGAGCCGGATTGATAAAAATACTTACCACGAGAATATCACATTTTTTTCGTAATGATCGCATCAGACTCAGATGACCCATATGAAGATATCCCATGGTGGGTACCAGGCCAATCCTCAGGTTTTTATTGCGGGAGTCTTCTGCAAATCTCTGCATTTCTGAAATATCTTCAAAAATTTTCATATATAAATCTTGCGAATGTAACTAAATCATGATTTTACTTAAAGGATTCATCTTCGGTGGGAAATGTTCCGGATCGGACATCTTTGATGTAGTTCTGGAAAGCAGCTCTCATCTGATCTGCCAGATTGGCATATCTTCTTACAAAACGCGGTTTAAACTGATCAAAGATTCCTAACATATCATAGCTTACCAGAATCTGACCATCACAATGCGGACCAGCACCGATTCCAATGGTGGGAATACTTAAGGATTGTGATATTTCTCGCGCAAGATTTACTGGGATCTTTTCCAGTACAATTGAAAAACAACCGGCATTTTGCAGCATTAAAGCATCTTCCTTTATTTGTGAAGCAACCTCCGGATCCTTTCCCTGCAACTTATAACTACCGTATTTATGGATCGATTGGGGTAACAATCCCAGATGACCCATGACCGGAATGCCCAATTGGATCAGCTTTTCTACCAGAGGAAGCACTATCCTGCCCCCTTCAATTTTAACCGCCTCAGCTCCCGCTTCTTTTAAAAATCTCCCGGCATTCTCAATACCCTGTTCCATAGAAGCTTGATAAGACATAAAAGGCATATCCCCAACCACCAGGGCATGTTTTACAGCACGACTTACAATGTTGGTATGGTAGATCATTTGATCCATGCTGACAGGCAAAGTATTTGAATGTCCGGCTACTACCATTCCCAGCGAATCACCAACCAGAATTATATCGATGCCCGCTCCATCCAGCATACCTGCCATGAGGTAATCGTAAGCAGTGAGGGCGGTTACTTTCTTACCTGTTTGTTTCAAGGCAACAATATCCGGAATGGTAATTTTTTTTATTTTTGACTGTGTAGACATATCGTTCCCAATTTGGGCCAATTTATAATTAAACCAAACATCATTCAATTAAAATATTATTGAATCGAT
>CBDUVK010000035.1:0-14458 GCA_965370645.1 uncultured bacterium | reverse complement strand
GTTACCTCCAGAGTCCAGGCAGTTTTTTCTGCCACGACTCCGGAGGTAACCAATCCCTCGGATTTCTTTACCCGTAAACCTTCGGAGTTATAGATATATTTTTCTTCCGCCTTACCGCTTACATGCATCAGCTGATTCTGGTAATCATAATTCAGTGACATATCGCCATCCGAGAGAATATTACCGTTGCGGTCATACCGGAACATCCGCGATCCGACCTGTCGGAGACGATTGGGATTAGCGGGGTTATATCCATAGTCTGTCAGGGTGTTGTTCACTTTTTTCCAAAGAATATTCCCATTGGGATCATAATCAAAATAGTGGTTGTCATATGCCTGGCTGACGGCACTTTTCAGCTGGTAAACCGGATCATAACCGTAGCTGATGAGATCAGTTTCTGCCAGGCTGCTATATTGCTGGCTCAGGATATTACCACTGTAATCGTGTGTAAAATTTACAGCGAACAGGGAATTGCCAGCTCCATCCCAATAAGAGATATCCTCAACCCAATCCCGGATGTTATAGTCGTATTTGGCGAATACTGCATCCTGGCCAAACTTTACTGAATCGATGGTTCCCTGGGGTGAATAGCTGAATTCAGCCAGATTATCCAGGGTATAATTGATCACCAGACGGGGATGTTTTGAGCTGTCCCTATAGTTGGAGGAAATGATCCATTTTTCATCGCCATTGCTATAATCATTCTCATTGGCCGCCCATAAAATGATTCCATAATTGGGTTCATTCCCCTTCACCCAGCGATTAACCAGGCCGGTTATATTGTATTGCTTCCAGGCCGGAAAACCAGAAGTGCCCCATACCTGCATATCCTCAGAGACAGAGCGGGCATCCGCATCATTGAATTCTACCCCCGGACCGGACCAGGGGATGCCATTGCGACGCTCAAACCAGTCCGCTTCATTTTCAGTCCATTCTTTGAGCATCTGATGGAGCAGGACAGGTCTTTCTATATAGATTCCAATTGCGGTCTTCCAACTGTGGTACCAATAGAGATGACAGGTGGCTGACAAAATCCTGGCGTTGTCCGGTAAACTGGTAGGCGAAACCGCAAATTTAAGCAGGCTCCGTTTCCAACCAAAATTTGCCGCTCTTCCTACTCTGAGAATATTTGAAGCACCAAAATGGGTATGTTTATCATGTTCAATCCAGGTATCATTGGCAGAGGATGAGACCTCAATTTGCGGATCAAAGATGACGGTACCAGCTGGCTGCATCCTGAGCCATTTCAGAGGCACCAGCGAGAGCATAAAATTGCCTTCCGCGGTACTGTAAAATCTGCGAATCATGGTAACCGCATTATTGGCTACTGCACCGGAATCGCGTAATGCTTCACTCACTGCAAAATCCCGGGGAAAGCTGAAACGTTTTCTGCCACCACGATCCCGAAAATCGACAACTTCTTCTCCCTGAAAATTCCAGGAAAAACCAGAAAGCGCCATGGGAGCCCGGGCACTGATTTTTTGTCCGGCTGCATAAACCTGCAAAGAGCTATCAGTTTCCACTTCAGTGATGAATCCGATGTACAAATGACCCGGATTGAGCGATGATCCCACTAAATTGGACAATCTGCGGCGTGCACGCTGGGTGATCCATATCTCCTCTTTCCATTTGGTATCAGTGTAGATGTAGCTCAAGGAAATTCCGGGAAGAATATTTTCTATTTTGATTTTAGTACCTTCCACAACAGCCCGGTATGATTTTACCCTACCTGAACGGGTCAGTCTACCAGTACGGTCATTGTATAAAACCATGCCCTGGAAGCGACAGGTAACCGAGGGCCCTTTCTTCATTTTCACTTTAAATGAGACAGCATCCCGACCCGGTTTTTCCAGAAATACTTCATACAAACCGGAGGTGAGTTCATACTCGTAATTGGAATGCTGTGAAATAACAAATTGCCGGTCAATCTTCCGGAAACGACCGCTTGCATCTCTAAAATGCATATATCCGGCACTAATCTCAGTGGTATAGCTGCCATCGGGATTTATAAAGGTTTTGCTGTGAAAGTCGCGTAACTCCGGGATCTCCTCAGGTTCTGCAGCTGGAATCAGATTTATAATAAGGCAAAGGTAAAAAACAGATAAACTTCCGATTTTATGACGATATTGCATGACTCCCAACTCCCCAATTTTAATGTCGGTTATTATTTTTTATGATTAGTACCTTAGCTCCGAAACTAGGTAGTATGTCATTGCGAGCGGAGCGAAGCAATCCCCTTGTTCATCTAAAAAAAAGGAGATTGCTTCGTCGTTTTCACTCCTCGCAATGACACTCATTTTATTATCATGTAATATTTATTAAAAATCACTGAGTTAACACATATTTTTTCGGACCAAAAGCAACAATCGTATTATTTTTTACTCTTCATTCGGTATCTCATCACCTCCAAAAACCGTGCTTATGGTTCTAAGCAGACCACGGTGGTTATATCTGTTATCAACAATTGTCCCCGAGGGATATATCATACGGCTCATCCTGCCCTGACGATCATATCCGAAACTGAGTATCTTCTCAGCCAATCCTGGCATTCTTATCCTTTTCCGGATCAACCAGCCAAAGCGGTCATATTTATACCTGGTAATCATCTCAGGCTCCGCTCTATTTGCTGCCCTTTTTTCTGTTTTAGTTAATTTCCCCAAACAATAATTCACGCCGGCATTGATGTAATCGATATCATAAAAATGACGGATCTTCCAGTTATTTTTAGTATCGGAGGGCCAGCCAGGATCCTTGTAGTACGAAGAATCTTCAAAGGCTGAGCCATCCGGCCAGATACCCTCTTCCAAAAGACGGTCAAGTGCATCGTATTTATAATAGACAAAGGTGTCTAATGAATCCTGATTGGCATCACGCTTAAAACGCAGATTTCCATTAAGATCATACTGGTAGTAAATTTCCCCCTCATCAATGGAATGTTTCTCATTCAGCTGTCCCAGGGAGTTATAATGATAATGTATAATATAATCTTCAGGATTCCCCCCGCCTGGCGGGTCAAAATATATAGGGGGATATACTTTTTCAATTTGACCCAGACCATCGTATCGGAAGTAAGTTAACAAAGACTGCGAAGAAGAGATCTCCCGCTCCTCGACGCTGATTCGATCAAATTCATCCGCATACCGGGCAACTTTATTACCATTCTCATCAATGGTTACTTTTTTTAACCAGGCTACCGAATCGGCGCTCTCAAACAGAGCCGGTAAAATCTGTTCGGCTTTTACGAAACTGTAACTGAAATTCTTTGCCTGCAGATCGGGAAATTCAATTTTTTTAATTTTTGATTCAAATGCATTATGATAGTCGAATTTAGTAAAACCCGGTGAATAGGTAGCAAAATATTTATCGTACGAGGGTAGAGGAACTGCGGTCCTAATATAGGTTCGGTAGTTTTTCCCTTGGCGGCCAAATTTATCATACTTTAATGCTGTATGATAATTATATTGGTTTTGATCTGCCAGATCCTGAACCACGGACTGAATTTTATTCCCCCGCCCATCAAAAAAATCGCATCTTTCAGCTATATCAGTATCGGAATAGAACTGTCGATTAGCAATATAATTGGGCCAATCTTTATTAAAAACGCCGGTAGGATTCCAATCCCTTGAAAATGCATAATGATAAGTCGATACGGTATCATGATCTGTATTTAAAATAGAGGAAAGTCTTCCGAAGGAATCGAACCTGAAGTATTTGGAGTTTCCGTTTTCATCGGTAATCTGATTCACCTGCAGAAAGCGGGTGTCGTAATCAAATTGCCGGGTCCATTGCCCATCAAGCTGGACGGCTGTCACATATTCACGCGCAAAATCATTGGTTACCTCCGATGAATCCAGGTTATTAGTATTATCCCCAAAGAAAATTTTGAGCACATTATTGTTGCCATCAGAATAATGCACGGCTTTGCCATATCTGTATCTTAGAACTTCTATACTTCTCTGCCATCGGAAATCAAAGGAACCGCCCTGAGACCAATTGCTAAAATAAGGCGGTGAACAGATTGGGCTGTAACTATTTAAATTGTAGATCCGGTTAAATTTCCAAATTCTGTCATTGTTTGCACCTATACCACCATCCCACAATGACTCCAAATGGTAAGTCCAAATTTTGGATTTGACCAATGAGAACTGAACCGGTTTATTGACAATAAATTTGATCTTTCCATGGGCGGTACTTTTGACTCGATCTACCAAAACCTCTGCAATTATATTATAGGTTTTCCCCGGATACGCCGTAAAAGTGCCGGAGTAAACCGCATTGCGGTCGGGTGGGATATTTCCGGTAATAATTTTGTTAACGATGTCTGAATTGTTTTCACTGATTTTGAAGCGTGCCTGACCCCATCCCGGCTCACCAACCCAATTGATATCTAGGACGCATTCCCAGCGCACCGATTGAATAAAGGGTACTGAAAAACTGGCCATTTCATAATCGTGACCATCTCCCTGTTTCATGGCACAGACAAACACTTTTTGGGAATCACCGGGCAGGGCCGGACAATTTTGAAGACTATCCGGGATCAGGCGATTTGAATCATATTGATCCACCCGCGCCCGCAGGGTCAGAAAATTATCAGCCCGCATACCTGCCAGTTGAGCGGGATCCCAGCTTCCGCCGCCATATTCCGCTACCTCATGCGCATAAAGTATCTCCTCCTTTTTGATCCTATCCTGGGTGTAGGTGGTAACTGATTTTAACTGCCTGGTGGTATCCGAATATTGTTTATGTGTAAATGTTTCTTGATAAGGCCATACCAATGGTACAAAAGATTGATCGGATCTCTGATGAATCTCTTCGCTGACCACCGGTGAAATCTGACGCAGGCTGAATTCCGATCCGAACGGAGGGCCTTCAGGAGAAAAAATATTTAGTTTTCGGTTACTGGATTTGTAATCATATTCGATAATTTCCAGATGGGTATTTCTGCGCCTCTCGATACGGCGCGGCCGGTTCCACGGTATTCCCCAGAAAAGATGGCTGTTATCATTGTAAAGCATCCAATGTGTATTCAGAGGCGACTCATACAAAACCGTTTTCATTTTTGATAAATGGGGAAAACTTGAATGATAATCCCGGGAGATCTCGTAAAATGTTTTTTCACTATTCGCTAAATCAAAAATTTTGTTCACCCACTCATAGACCACATCCATGTCTCCCCGTTTGTAAACATGAAATTCATTTCTGGCAATGGTCAGTCCAAAATCCATCCAGGGGAGTAGATTGTAGGGCACAGCCGGTACATGACCCGGACCATAGTCGTATTGAATGACCAGCGAATCTCCCATCCCATTGCGGCGAATAATTTCTGCTATCCTCACCCCACCCTGCCGGTGACATGAATATTGCCCGGCCCAGGAATTAAAATCGAAAGTGTGCTCTTCCACATTATACATACTGGGTTTAAAGAGATATTTCAGGGTATGGTCCCAGATATAATCGTTCTCGTACTTATAGGACTCTGAGCCACCGGTGGGATATGTGATGGTTTTCAGACTCCAGGCCTGGGCATCCGAAGTATCCCGGTCGATTCCCACGCGGGGCGTGGAGGCTTCGTTATAATATCCGTAACCGTCATAGAAAAAATCATCCGAAAATATACTCCAGACCGGATTATAGTCAACATATTGGAAAGTGTACCCGGGAAGATCATTGCCATCAAAACTTGCGAACTCAATTTCCTTCAATGTCAGTTTTCCATTATCATGTCCACCAGAATTGGGATAATAGGTCTGACCCAGGCTGAAATCCTGTAAAAGTTCTACAACTTTTACCAACTGACCACTTTTGGTATTGAGATCAATCCGGGTCAGTTTCTTATAAAAGGGGCCGGTGGGATAAGTAGGATTTACATTTAAGTCAATATCGCCCCTGTTTCCGGTATAGAATCGTGCAAAGTGGGTCGGTGTAATGATCCAGCGCAGATAGGTATGTTGCAAAACCCGGGAATCTCCGGCATGACCGTCACAAAAGATTTCCGCATCATCAAAACTGTACTCAAATTTGATCCAGTCAGTATAGTTTTCCAGCAGATTGTAAGCATGAGCAGGACCTAAATTATTCATATTATAGTCACATCCCTGCAGCAGATCTTCCATATTGCCGGCAAAGTCGGGACCTGCAATGGCCAACAGACGCCAGGCATTAGGATGATATTGATAAGGTGCCGTGCCAACATATGAGATGTAAATCGCCAGAGACGGCAGGCCGAAAATATATCGATATCCGTCTGCGGTGATGATGGTAAATCTGGTAATTTCGGTACCGGAAAAATGTCCGCCCGGATAATCGTAATTTTCATTGTATTCGGGAATGATTTTTAAGGGTTGGTATTCTTCAGGGTAGAAACCATAATCTCCGTTAAATGGATGAAGATAAGAACTCATGCCATAACGATTGAAATTCAGGCTGTTAGCACGGGACATTCTGAAAGTTCCCCTGCCCGGCAGGCTGACATAATAATCATCCGGCATATACTTAAAACTGCCGGGATCCGAGTTATCATCAACAGTAAAGTCGATCTGACCGCCACTGCCGTCATCTATCCTGGCGTTTCCCTGAACATCACGGCTAATGCTACCGGGATCAAAATTCCAGCCCAGTCCCACCCAACTGGCGGTCTGATGATAAAGAATCCCTGCCTTGTAGGAGAAATTAATTTCAAAATCCAATCCTAAAGTTCCGGGGACTTTCAGAATCGGAACTTGCAGATGTAGATCTCCTTTCCCGTCAACCGCTCCCTCCACAGGCGCTAAAAAATGCCACACCTCCGGCTGCATATTAAATTCATTAAATCGTTTAAATTCACCATCTGATCTTACAGAATTATGAATGACCACTGTAAAAACAGATAAAACAACAAAAAACCTCAAAGCTGGCATCTCCCATCCTCCCTCTGCTGTTTTGCTTGCTGTATTCTTCAAGACAAGCCACGTGCCAATAGTAACATCTCTGTTTTTTAAAGAGTTACGGAACTTGCCATTTCAAAAAAGTGCAAATATTTTTGCACCCCTTCATCGATACAATTCTAATTAATTCGATATAAATCAATAGTCTAGGTAAGAATCATATAGCACTTGAAGTGCCAAAAAAATTTGCGGGTACGGATGTCCACCTCACACTCTGATTCGAAAGCAAATTTTATCTATTTTTGCTGGATTACAATCAATCATGGCCAAATCCGGGATCGCTGAAAGGGTGCTCATGAGATTGGAACACAAATTGCAATTTCAACTCCCAAACAATTGAAGGCGAAATCATTGAAAACTAATTGGAAAGTGCAACGAGGTTCTACTGTGATCTATGTATTAATTCTCAGTGTGGTTTTGAGTGCCACCCTCAGCGTTATCTGGACACTCTGGGAGATACAGAGAAAATTTTTATTGAAAAAAGAATTCTTTTTGAGGGCAAAATTTGGCAGTGAAGGTGCAATTTACAAATTTTTGGATGAGCTAAGTAATACAACTGTTGAAGAATTTCCGACATTTTCAGCCAAATCCATTGTTCATATTTCAGCGACAGACAGCGCAGAAATTTACGCCAGAAATTGGGGTGCATACCTGTGGGTACATGCCAAAGCCGGGGTGAGAAACCAGTTCTATTCTCTCCAGACACTGGTAGGAGTTAAACCAGGACACGAATTTAGTCCTGCAGTGATCCTAAGTCCACATTCTCCTGCGTTGGTCGTCAGCGGAAAATCACAGATAGACGGAGATGTGCGCTGTGGAATGAAGGGTGTTAAACAGGGATCTCTCAATCATAATTATTACCCGGATCATGAATCAATCTTCGGCCAGGTTTATCCCTCCCACCGGGATTTTCGACCCGCATTAAATCGTCGCAGGATAGAAAAACTGTTCGCTAACTTCCACCATCATTTACAACTTGGTTTTGATTCGCTCTTTACAGATATCATACCGGACTCTTCTGCGGTTATTAAGCGGTCATTTATGGAGAATAATCCGGGTAATACCCACCTCATTAGCAATGCCATGATGAATATGCGTCCCTGGCAGATCAGCGGCCTGCTGACCCTAATTGCCAGCGAACCTCTCATTATAGAAGAGAATGTAAATTTAAAAAACCTGGTACAAATACTCTCTGTTTTTCCAATCATCATTAGTGGAAAAGGTAACTTTGAAGATGTGATTATTTATTCGAGCGACTATGTTCAAATCCAGCAGGTCGGTCAATTCAGGGGGCAGATTTTTTCTGGAAATTCAATCGAGATTAGCCGGGGAATTCGATTAGACTATCCATCTCTATTGCTGGTCTACAATCCGATGCCGCAGGGCAGTATCCAACTCCATCCTGAAAGCCGGGTTTCAGGTTGTCTGGTTTATCTCTCCCACGCTGACTCTCTTAAAGGACCACCGGGGAGGGGGAGCGTCGTTATCGACTCCAGTGCTATTTTAAATGGTCTTATCTATTCAGATTATTCCACGCGGTTAACTGGAAACGTCAATGGATGTGTAATTACCGAACGTTTTCATCTGATCCATTCATCAACCGCATATATAAATTGGATTAACAATGGGGTAGTCCAACGAAACCGGCTCTCACAAAATTTCAAGCTTCCCCTGATCTTTGATACTAAAAACAGATTATTAAGTCCTGTTCAACTTAAATAAAATGAATGTTTTATCTTATTTTCATCAGGAACAAGCCTATACCATTCTTGAAACTCTGGTGGCCCTGACAATTCTATTCATGACTCTGATACCATTCTTCATGATACTCAACAATATGCTCATGAGTCAAAATAATCTGAAAAGAACCCTGGCCATTAATCTGGCAGAGAGAGAATTGGAGAAATGTCTTATAACAGAAGATTTTACTAATAGTGAAATTCAGCATACTGTGTCCGGCTTCAATTTTCTGATCCGGAGAAATGTAAAATTTCAGGGAAAGCTGGTAATGATAATCCTGGAAATTAGAGATAAAGAGAGCGAAAAAAGTTTGATAAAATTAAAAACCTTCCGTCATTATGAACAATTATCACACGGCAAGCAAATTTTTAGCAAAGAGTAGTCAAGGCTATACGCTTATTGAACTCATCATAGCGATGCAGCTGGCATTCCTGGTAGTCGGTCTAACCTACTCTTCCCTGCTGTTTTCTCAGCGGCTGTTAAAATTATGGCAGGATAAGTATGGGAGCGAAAATGAAATCGCCATGATATCACAGTTCTGTTCTAAAATATTATCTGAGCTTCATATCATTCAGGTTGCGGAAAAACATGTTCTGGCAGGGTTGGATCAGGAGGGAAACAGAATAAGAGTGGTGCTGAATGAAAATTTCGAATACAATAAAAGAAACATCCTGCTTCAACGCTGGGAAATACGCGATGGACAATTCAGCTATTATCTCGAAGATCCGGAAGATCACAGGCAGCTGTATTTAAAAGCGAAATTAACACCCCGGGAAATTCCCCTGCTAGTTGGCCTGGAAATGAAATTGATACTTGTCAGTGAACAAAGAGAAATTTCAATTCAGATATTTAATCGATTTACCCGTACAAGATGAGAAAAATTATGAAATATAAATAGATGATGGATGCTCGTCTCTCGGTTCTCGTCTCTGGTTGCTGGTCCTTTGTTTCTTGTTAAATCACCTTCGATAAAACAAGATCAATAAACGAGTAGCGCGCAGCGAGTACCGAGTATCGGTTTGAAAGTGAGCTAAGCTATTGTAAAATATAGATTGATAAGATGATAACCTTCGCCTTGCAGAGGCGGAGGTCAGGTTTTCTCTCACGCCCCGGACCGATCCTCACTTTTTTATACACGCCCAACCTCAATCGTAGATTGTCATTATCCATTGCCCTTATCCTTGACAAATCCTGAAAATTTTGTATATTATAATGTTCCTGTAGTAAGTTGCCCTGTATGAGGGACCAGGACAAATTCCTGTACAGCTTACGATGGGTTTTAGTTGATGACTCCTTCCTGAATACTGAACCGATACTTCCCCCAAAATTCTGATAAAACTTAGTACGATAAAGAAAATAATCGTTCGTCATAATTTCTGTGTACTGAGCATAATATCCAGTATGAAGGAAAATATGGCATGCTATAAGGTTGTTATCATGCAAAAGTTTCCATGTATCAACATAGTTTTGCGGTTTAATTAATGTAATCATTGAAAGGAGGTCATAGCATGAAAGTCTATTCAGTTCTGTTTATAGTTGTTTTTATTTTGACTACAAATATTTTTCCACAGTTGCAATTTACATCCCATACCATCACAACCAGTGCGGATGGTACCTAATCAGTCTATGCAGCCGATGTAGACGGCGATGGAGATATGGATGTGCTTTCCGCTTCTCGTTATGATGATAAAATCGCCTGGTATGAGAATTTAATGATTACAAATATAGTACGTCATAATCCAATTCAAACACCGGATGAATTCTGGTTGTATAATAATTACCCCAATCCCTTTAACCCGTCTACGACTATTGAGTTTGATCTGCCAAAAAGAAGTGAAGTGAGTCTGAAGGTCTTCAACATACTTGGAGAAGAAGTGGCTACCCTTGTTTCTGATAGGCTATCTGCTGGCTCATATTCCTATGAGTGGGACGCCTTAAACCTCGCCAGTGGCGTATACCTGTATAGACTACAGGCAGGCGACTATGTAGAGACGAGGAAGATGGTGCTGATGAGGTAGAATAAAACTCATATAATTATATCTCCTAATAAGATTCCCAGCAACCAGCTGGGGCAATTTTTTTCTACATACCCTCACTTAAAATTTGTATTTACTTCCTCGTTGATTTAAATTTGTGAGCTATAATTATTTGATATGCGAAAATGCTTAGTTATGTAAATATACAAAATTTACACTGGTAGCTATTTGAAATATCAACCATTTAAAAGTTTAGTCATCAGGTAAATCGGCGATGGTGGGAAATTATCGCAACCTCAGCAAAATGATTAAGGAAGCTGGATGATAGGTAAAAAAATCTCTCATTATCGTATACTTGAAAAACTCGGCGAAGGCGGGATGGGTGTCGTCTATAAAGCCGAGGACACCAAACTCAAACGTTTCGTTGCTTTAAAATTTCTTCCGTTGCAATCGTTAAGTAACGAGGAGGAAAGAACACGGTTTGTGCATGAAGCTCAGGCAGCAGCATCTTTAGACCATTCGAATATTTGCACAGTACACGAAATAGATGAAGTAGATGGCAATACTTTTATTGCAATGGCCTACATCGATGGTCAGAGCCTAAAAGGAAAAATTGATTCAGGTCCTTTAAGAATAGAAGAATCACTAAATATAGCCATTCAAATTGCTGAAGGCCTACAGGAGGCACATGAGAAAGGAATTGTCCATCGGGATATCAAAAGCGCAAATATCATGTTCACTTCCAAAGGACAGGCGAAAATAACCGATTTTGGCTTGGCCAAATTATCTGGGAGAACTAAGCTTACAAAAACCGGAACAACAGTTGGCACCGTTGCTTATATGTCTCCAGAGCAAGCGCATGGCGAAGAAATTGATCATAGAACAGACATTTGGTCTTTGGGTGTTTTACTTTATGAAATGATTTGCGGTCAGCTACCTTTTAAAGGTGATTTTGAGCAGGCAATGATGTATTCTATTACAAATGAAGAACCGGAACCGCTAACAGGTTTGCGCACTGGTGTGCCGATGGAATTGGAACGAATTTTAAACAAAGATTTAGCCAAAAATCCTGATGAACGGTACCAACACATGGATGAAATGCTAGTGGATTTGAGAAGACTCGAGAAAAATTTACAATCGTCAGTTAAGTCGAAGCCAACCGAAGTTGTTGAAAAAGCGAAAAGAAAAAATTGGTTTAAGAGAGTCTTGATAGCTTTGAGTATTGGACTGATTTTCAGCCTGGTATTTTTCTTTCTACGGTCTTTCATTTTTGAAGAAGTAATTATATCTGCACCTAAGGCTATTGCTGTGTTTCCATTTAAAAATTTAACTGGTGATAGTCAGTATGATATATACAGAGAATCCATAACAAGCCTTTTTATTACTAAACTAGAACAAACACAATATCTTCAAGTAACTACTTGGGAACGGATGAGAGATCTTCTGAAACAACTGAAAAAAGATAAGATGGAGATCGTTGACATTGATACGGATACTGGATTTGAATTATGTCGCTTAGATGGAGTAACAGATGTTATTACTGGCGAAATATCGAAAATTGGAGATTTGTTTGCATTACAGATTAGAGTATTGGATGTAGAAACGAAAGAAACAATAACAAGTGCTGCGTCAGATGGAAAAGGGGAAAATAGTATTTTTAAACAGGTAGATAAAATTTCAGAAGAGATAACAAAAGGCATCGGTTTGTCTCAACGCAAGATTGAAGACATTCAACAACCAATTGCTGAAGTAACGACTAGTTCTATGAAAGCTTATAACTATTATTTAAGAGGAAGAGAGAGTCATGAAAAATTCTATCTTGATGACGCCCGACAACTTCTCGAGAATGCCGTACAGCTCGATTCTACTTTTGCTATGGCCCAATTTTACCTTGCATGGGTATACGGTGATTTATGGAATATCAAAGCGATGAAATCAACATACGAGAAAGCGAAGACTTTTTCACAAAAAGCAACAGAGAAAGAGAGGCTTTATATAGATTATGCTTATGCTTATGCTATAGAAAGAAATCAAGAAAAGCAGTTTCGTATCCTTGAACAGCTTGTAAAAAAATACCCCAAAGAGAAACGAGTTCACTATTATTTGGCTGTTTATAATAAGGGTCAAAAGTTGTTCTATGAAGCAATTGAAGAGTTCAACAAGGCTTTGGAACTCGATCCAAACTATGGATTTGCAATTAATGATCTTGCTTATACCTATAGTGATATGGGGAATTTTGATAAGTCCATCGAATATTTTAAGAAATATGCTTCTATCTTCCCCGGGGATGCTAATCCCTTTGATTCCATTGCAGAAATCTATTTCCGTATGGGAAGACTCGATGAAGCGATTATAAAATACAAAGAAGCAATAGAAGTTAAACCTGATTTTTTTAATTCATATTGGAGCATTGGGTATATCTATGCGTTAAAAGAAGATTACCCTGAGGCGATGAGATGGATCAATCAATTTATAGCTAAAGCCCCATCTCAGGGCATAAAAGCACAGGGATATGCATGGAAGGGATTCTATCACTCCTGGCTGGGCAACATCGATCTATCCCTGAACGAACTTCGCAGGTTGACAGAACTGGCGAGGGAGGAAGAATTTGAGTTTGGAAGATTCCTTGAAGACTGGATGAAGGGATGGATTTATTATGAGCGAGGAGAGTTTGAACTTGGCCGAAAGTACTACAATAACTATTTCGGTCTTCAGTTAGATGTTTCCCGACAAAATACACCATATTATTTAGCAGACAATAGCTTCTATCTTGGCTTAGTGGACTTGAAGCAAGGAGAAATAGATTCTGCAGAATCAAGACTGGCTGATATACAGTCACTTTTGCCCAAAGGGGCTAAAAATCGGATAACATATTATTCTGACTTACTTCATGCAGAAATATTGCTAACAAAAAACTCTCTGGATAAAGCCATCGATGTTTATGAAAAAGCATCGCCCTTACAGATACCTCTAATGTACAGCGTAAGCATACTACGCTATAACGTACCTTTCCTTAAGGATGTCTTAGCCCGGGCTTATCAACAAAATAGACAAACTGATAAAGCCATAGCTGAATATGAACGGTTGATTACATTTGATCCTGATAGAAAGGATAGATGTCTCATTCATCCGAAGTATCATTACCGGTTAGCTAAATTATATGAAGAAAAAGGCTGGCCTGGCAAAGCAATAGAACAGTATGAAAAGTTCCTCAAAATCTGGAAAGATGCTGATGAAGATTTGCCAGATTTGATAGACGCAAAATCTAGGTTGAAGGAATTACTAAATATTCCTTAAATGTAAAAAAACAGTATAACCATTCACTAAACCTGACGCCAAATAGTATGTGGCTTTTATAAATTTAAAACTTCTACTCCAATCCAATATAAATTCTCAAGCAACTTCATTGAAGCTAATAAGGAGTCCTTTTCTCCAATAAACCCCTGGGGGATGACTCTCGATGTTGATAGTAACATAAACACGAGTATCCTTATCACAAGGTACAATTCCGCATGGTAGTGGGGCTTCTCTACACACACCCATTTTCATAGCCTACATTTAAGAGAGGGTATTTCATATAATCAAACATCCTCAGAGAGGGGTGCATAGGAGTCTTTGGGGGTGCCGTCTTTAGATTTTCTATCATGTCGTGTGCAGGTTAAAGATGTTATCTGAGATTTGAAGGTGAGTTGGGGGGAGGGAGGGGGGTGGAGTGGTTATCCTGAAAAAAATTGCACCCTATTTTGCACACACCCCGGGAAGGCAATAGATAATTCAAAATTTATAATTTATAATTTTCTTATAGTCAGTTCTTTGGGT